>JBFFWJ010000280.1:0-5291 GCA_041570315.1 Longimicrobiales bacterium
GACGAAGACCGAGCGCGAGACGGCCCGCAGCTCCTCGACGACGCTGCCGGGCGCCGGTCCGGTCGGCCGCGGCGGGCGGACGACCATCCCCGCCCGATGCTCGACTGCGAGCACCGCCACGTAGCCCACCGCGAGCGCCGCCAGCGTCGCGAGCAGCGCACCCGAGTGGCCCATCGCCTGGGGGAGCCAGACCCGCGGCGCGGCCGAGATGTGGACCTGCCACCACCAGTTCCAGGTGAGGGCGGATGCGAAGAGGCCGCCCATGACGCCGGCGAAGGCCACCCAGGAGGCGACGTAGCCCTCCCCCATGCGGTAGAGGCTGCCCGACACGCATCCGCCCGCGAGCACCATCCCCGCGCCGAACAGGACGCCGCCGAGCGCCGTGTGGATTCCGAGCGGGAGAACGTTCGCCGCGGGCGGATGGATGCCCAGGAACGTCATCGGCACCTGTCGGCTCATCACCAGGCCGAATCCGACGGAGCCGACGGCGAGCCCCATCAGGACGCCCTTCATGTTGCGGCCGTGACCGAGCAGGAAGAGGTCACGGAAGGCGGACGCGAAGCAGAAGCGCGCGCGCTGCAGGACGAAGCCGAAGGCCAGCCCGAACACCCAGTACATCGAGTACTCGGCGTCGACGGGACGGGCGAGCACGAACACGGCACACGCCAGCGCCCACGCGCAGCCCGCGACGACCACGTTGCGCGGGGGAAGCCGCCCGCCACCACGGACGTCCAGCGCGGCAGCGTCCGCAGCCGTGCTCATCGCCCCGCTCCCTCCTGCGGAGCCCGGGCCGTGCCGGCGTTCCAGTCCTGCCAGGAGCCGTCGTAGAGCCGGACCCGCGAGTACGCCGCGTGTCGGAGCGCGACCCACGTGTGGGCGGCGCGCATGCCGGACCGACAGTAGACGACCACCTCGTGCTCGGGTCGCACGTCCAACCCGGCGAGCTCCGCGCGAAGCTCGTCCGGGTCGCGGGCGCACGCCCACGAGCCGACCGGCACCGCGTTGAGCCAGTCCCAGCAGCTCGCCCCGGGGATGTGACCCGCGTCGAACTCGGACCGCGAGCGGGTGTCCAGGAGGCGGAGGTCCTGGCGGGCGAGCCCCGAGGAGATCCATTCGCGATCCGCGTACACGTCGGGATCCGGCCGGGCGGTGAAGGACGTTCCCGCCTCGTCGGGCTCGGCGCGTCCGCTGCGGCCCGAGACCGTCGGGCGGCCCTCCTCGCGCCACCGGTCCCAGCCTCCGTCCAGCACCGCGGCCGCAGCGTGCCCGTAGCGGTGCAGCGACCAGACGAGGCGGGCGGCCGCCAGACCCCACTGGTCGTCGTACGCCACGACCGTCGTGCCGCTCGACACCCCGAGACCGCTCATGAGACGGGCGAAGTCGTCCGCCGCCAGAAGGACGTTGTCACGCCCGTCCCGGTGCGCTCCGAGGTCGGCGAGGTCCACGTGGGCGGCGCCGGGGGCGTGCCCTTCCTCATAGGCCTCTCGGCTGCGGAGATCGACGAGGCGCACCGTCCCGCTCGCCCGCCCCAGCGGCAGCCGCTCCGGCCCGACGAGAATCCCCGGAGCGGGCTCGTCCACGCGCCCCCGCTCCGTGTCGGGCGCGCGGTAGCCGCCTCCGGTCCGTCTCACCCCTCGCCCAGGATTCGCCCGATCTCGCGACGGACGTCGCGCAGATGGATCCGGGTCATCTGGTCGGCCGCGCGCTCGAGCGCGCCCTCGGCGACCCCGTCGAGGTCCTCGAGCTCGGCCCGCATGACCGCGCGAATGTCGGACGCCCAGGGCTCGGGTGCGGGGTTGCGGGCGCGGCTCAGCTCCTCGTCCGTCGGGTTCACGCGATTGTCCACGGCCTCCAGGAAGGCACGCTGGACGTTCCGCCGGTAGGTGCCGACCGAGACGCTGCGGTCGTCGAGCTCCGACCAGATCCCTTCGCGGAGATCGGCCATGAGATCGGCGACCGTGTACGCATCTCCGCCGTCGACGGCCTCGAACTCGATGAGCCGCTCGAGCCTCGGCTGGCTGAGGAGGCTGTTGAGCACGCGGGCCTGCTGCGTGCGGAAGCGCGCGACAACGCCCGCCGGCTCGATCCGGCGAAGCACGTCGGGATCCAGGAACATCTGCGGCACATGGAAGGCCGTCCGGGCGAGGTAGTCCATCGCCTCCTCCTGACGGGCGCGCGAGGTCGGCTCGAAGCGCGGCCCCGTCCCGTAGCGCTCCTGCGTCTCGGCGCTGCCGACGATCGCCGCCACGTGACCCATGTAGCGCCCCCACTGGCCGACTGCCTGGCCGTACATGTCCTCGAGCTCGTCGTAGCTCTCGCCCGGCTGCTCGGTCACGTCGAGCAGCATGTCCATGACGCGCCCGAGGTTGAGCATCCCGAACCGGGTCGACTTGACGGCGTCGGCATCGCCGACCGCCTCGGTCAGGTCACCCGCATCGCTGCCTTCGGCATCGGGGGTCGAGAAGCGCAGCCAGGGGAAGCGATCCTGCTCTCTCGCCCACTTGTCGAGCGTCGACAGCTCGTCGTCCGGCGTGGCCGCTCCCGCGATCTCCGCGTAGCCCCAGCGGACCGCGAAGTCGTCGTAGGGCCCGACCTTCGGGATCAGGTACTCCAAGGGGATGTCGTCTTCGGGCTGCGCGACGTAGTTGAAGCGCGAGTAGTCCATCAGCGTCGCGACGTGGCTTCCGCCCATCCGCTCGAGAAAGCTCACGCTCCGTACCGAGTCCGCCGGATACTGCGACGACGCCTTCATGTTGTGCGGGAAGCCGATCGAGTGGCCGATCTCGTGGGTCACCACGTACTCGACCAGCCTGCCCATCAGCGAATCCGGGAGCGGGAACGACCGGGCCCGCTCGTCCAGCGGCCCGACCTGGATGAAGTACCACGCCTTCTGCAGGTCCATGATGTTGTGGTACATGTTCACCTCGCCCTTCAGGATCTCACCGGAGCGCGGGTCCACGATCTGGCCCCCCGTGGCGTTGGCCACGGTCGACGGGCGCCAGTAGATGACCGAGCGTCGGGCATCGAAGAGCGAGAACCCCGGGTCCTCCTCCGGCGTCGGGGCGATCCGCCCGAAGATCGCGTTGCTGAAGCCGGCCTTCTCGAAGGCGCTCTGCCAGGCGTCGACCCCCTTCACGATCCACGGCTTCAGCCAATCGGGGGTGGCCGGATCGATCCAGTAGACGATCGGCTCGACCGGATCGGAGACCTCGGCGCCCGCATTCTGCTTCTCGAGCCTGAAGCGATGGATGAAGCGGACCTCCTCCAGGCGGTTGTCGGGGCGGCTGAAGTCGTAGGAGCGGCTCGAGTTGAAGCCGACGCGCTCGTCGTGCCAGCGCGGCATCATCGGGTCGTCGGGCAGACGCGCCATGCTGAAGAAGAGCCGAACGGTCTGGGTGCGCGGGCCGGCCCCCCTCCCGCCGAACGGACCGCCGGCGGCACCCCCGGGTCCGCCGTTCGGCCGGACCTGACCGGTCTGCGTCACCTGCACGTTCACCGCGTCGGCGAAGGACCACGTGTCCTCGACCCAGCTCCGTCCGGCGTTCAGCCCCTCGATCGGGCCCAGCTCCGGAACGTTCGAAACGAAGAGGTCGGAGACGTCGATCACCGCCGCGCTGTCGGGTCCGAACGCCTGCACGTCGAAGCGCTGCAGGACCGCCCCGCGCCGGAACCCGGACACCTGACGCCAGATCGCGTCCGTGGTGTCCGCGATCAGGTCGTACTCCTTCTGGCGCAGGATCACGTGGTCGCCGTCGCGCTCCCACTGCACGATGAGACGAGGCCCGCCGCCGAAGAAGGAGCCCGGCTCCTGGAGCGTCGACTCGATCGCACGCTGGATCAGGAGCATCTCCCTGCCCAGCTCGCGGGCGGGAATCTCGAACAGGACGTCGCCGCCGACGTGGTGCACGTCGAACATGCCGCGCTTCGTGACCGCCTCGGCCGTGACCACCTCGGCGTACTCCCGAGGCCCAGCGCCGTTCGGGCCGTTCGGGCCCGCGCGACCGCCGGGACGCTCCTGGGCGGGAGCTTGCGCGGAGGGCGTCGCCGTGACCGGAGAGGCGGACGACGTGGCGCCCGAGGAAGACGCGCACGCGTGCGACGGAAGGGCGAGGAGGGCGAGGAGCGAAAGGAGCTTGGCGAACCGGTTCATTCGAGGATCCCGAAGTCGATGCCCGCGCAGGGCCGTGAGCGCTTGGAGCCGATGCGACCGTCGCTCGTGTACGCGGACCCGGTCGCGGAGTTCCTGGGCGCGAGCGCCACCCGAGCCCGCGCCCGGGTCACCGCTCCCGGTGATCACCCGTGGTCCCGCTCCGGTGCTTCGACCCATCGCGGGCCCAGGAGAACGGTCGAGGCCCGCATCTGCGGCTCGGGCACGGACCAGTATCTGCGAAGGAGGCGAAGGGTCTCCCGGGGAGGGGCGCGCCTGAAGCCGTGACCCTCGTAGAACCGAAGCGCCCAGCCGGCCGCCGTCCAGGTACCGACCAGGACCGGGCGCTCGGTCCGGGAGAGGAGGTGCCCGAGCAGCGCGCTGCCGATCCCGCGACCCTGCCGCTCCGGACGGACGTAGGCGTGCCGGATCAGCGTCACGTCCCGCACGTCCTGGAGCCCCATCACCCCCGCCAGCGCTCCGCCCTCGCGGTACCCGACGAACGCGACCCCGTCTTCGAGCTCCCCCGCGAGCTCCGCCGAAGACATGTACGGCTCGTGCCAGCAGTCGTCGGGGATCACACCCCGGTACGCCTCGGCGGCGAGGTTGACCACCTCCCGAACCGCGTCCGCTTCGCTCGCGGGACACGGTGTGATCGCTGCGTCCATGGGTGTCATTCTAGCCCCCACGGCCGTCCCTGTCAGTCATTATGTCCCACTCCTCCCGCGAGCACGAGAGGGCCTTGCACCATGTAAAGCATTTCTGGACAACAGATTGAGCCCCCGCATGCACAAGGGCACCCCTCTTGCACCCGCGTTCGCACGAGGTGGTACGCCCTCGTATCGTCGTACCCTGCCGAAGGACTCCGGATCGAGTGTCGCTTTCGCGCGCGAGCAGCTTCGCAACCGTGACGTCGATCCCTCGCCGACCGAACGCCCCGGTTCTTGGCGTTCGGCGTGTCGCCACCGGATCACGAGACGCCCGGGCCGTCGGGCGCGGGGAGCGGACCCGGCGGCTGCTCACCGTCGTGGTGGCCCTGGTGGCCCTGGTCCTGGCCGCCCCACTGATGGCTGTCGTATGGGTATTGATCAGCCTCGACTCCCGGGGCGGAGGCCTCTACAAGCAGCCCCGCGTGGGGCTCGAC
>JBFFWJ010000281.1:0-5282 GCA_041570315.1 Longimicrobiales bacterium
AGGAGGATCCTTCCAGCGATCGCTACCTCTTCGCCGAGACGACGCTGGTGCGCGAGCGCAACCGGCTGCTGGAGGCGCTGGACCGGGCGCTGGAGGCGGCCGAGGACCTCGAGGCGAGGCTGGCCTCGTGAGCGCCCACGGCAAGATGGCCGTGACGCCCCGGTGCGCGTGCCGCGGCGCACGATCGCTCTCGGGGCTCGTCGCGCTCGCGCTCACCACGTGCGCAGCGCCAGCGGACCGCCCCGCCTCGCCCGACGCGCTCGACGCGCTGGCCGCCGGGGACTGGCCGAGCTACGGGGGCGACGCGGGCGCGATGGGCTACTCGCCCCTCGCCGAGATCGACCGCGACAACGTCGGGAGCCTGGAGCTCGCCTGGAGCTGGGACACCGGTGAGGAGCCGATCTCCGGGCCGCGGCTGCCCGTGCCTGGAGCGTCGGTGCGCCCCGGCGCCTTCGAGGTCACCCCCATCGTCGTCGACGGCACCATGTACCTCAGCACCCCGTACAACCGTGTCGTGGCGCTCGACCCCGCCACCGGCCGCGAGCGCTGGGTGCACGATCCGCAGACGGTCGAGTGGGGGCAGCCGCCGAACGGGACGGGCTTCGTGCACCGGGGCGTCGCGCTGTGGTCGGGCGGAGGGGAGCGGCGGATCTTCCTCAACAGCCGCTGGCGCCTGATCGCGATCGACGCCGACACCGGCGAGCGGATCGACAGCTTCGGGGACGGGGGAGAGATCGACCTGACCGCGCATATGCAGTGGCCCACGAACCGGCTCCACTTCACGCAGACGTCTCCCCCGGTCGTGTGGGAGGATCTGGTCATCCTGGGCAACGGCCTCTGGGACGGCTTCGTGTACGAGCGCGATCCGCCCGGTCACATCCTGGCCTTCGACGTCCGCTCGGGCGCGCTGGCCTGGCGCTTCGACCTGATCCCGCCCGAGGGCGCCTTCGGCAACGACACGTGGGAGGACGGGTCGTGGGACCGCACGGGCCACACCAACGCGTGGGCGCCGCTCTCCGTCGACGTCGACCGCGGGCTCGTCTTCGCGCCCGTCGGCACGCCGAGCAACGACTACTATGGCGGCGACCGGAAGGGCGACAACCTCTTCGCCGAGTCGCTCGTGGTGATCGACGCGCGCACCGGAGAGCGGGCCTGGCACTTCCAGGCCGTGCACCACGGGCTGTGGGACTGGGATCTCCCGTCACAGCCGACGCTCTTTCCGCTGACCGTGGACGGCCGCACGATCGACGCGGTCGCGATCTCCACGAAGATGGGGTTCCTCTTCGTCTTCGACCGCGAGACCGGGGCGCCCGTCTGGCCGATCGAGGAGAGGGCGGTGCCCGCCAGCGACGTGCCCGGGGAGCGTGCCGCGCAGACGCAGCCCTTCCCGACGAAGCCGCCTCCCTTCGAGCGTCAGGGCTTCGACGAGGGCGACGTCCTCGACTTCACCCCGGAGCTGCGCGCCGAGGCGCTCGCGCTCGTGCGGCGCTACCGGACCGGTCCGCTCTACACCCCGCCGTCGCTCGAGGGCACGATCGTCAGCCCCGGCATCATCGGCGGCGGCAACTGGGGCGGGACGGCGGTCGACCCGGAGGCGGGGTACCTCTACGTGAAGTCCTCCAACTCCCCCGCGCTGCTCGCGATCGGCCCCGCCGACCCCGGGCGGACGGAGGGCGACTACGGCATCGACCGAAGCCGTCGCTCGCTCCAGCTCGAGAACGGGCTGCCCATCCAGAGCCCCCCGTACGGGACCCTCACCGCCTACGACCTCACGGTCGGCGAGATCGCCTGGCAGGTGCCGGTCGGAGACGACCCCACGGTGCGGCAACATCCGGCGCTCGCCGGGGTCCGCCTCCCGGATCGGCTGGGCGTGGCCGGCGCCCCCGGCCCGATCGTCACCGGCGGGGGCGTCGTCTTCCTGACCGGCGGGGGAGACGCGCTGTACGCCTTCGACAGCCGGAGCGGCGAGGAGCTCTGGTCGCACGACCTCGGCCGGACCGGGTCCGCGAACCCGATGACGTACCGGGCCGGCGACGGCCGCCAGTACGTCGTCATCGCGACCGGGCGCGGCGCGGGGACGCGCCTCATGGCCTTCGCGTTGGCGGGACGGCCGAGCGCGGAGGATCCGTGAGCGGGCCGAGCCGGCGGACGTTCCTGAAGAGAGCCGCGGGCGCGGTTCCCGGAGCCGCGCTCGCGGGGTCGCTGGGGGCGGGGGCCTGCGCACCCGAGGGAGCCGACACGGGATCCGTCGACGCGGGGACCGAGCGCACCGGCGCCGACCCGGCACTCCCGCGCGCGCCGCTCCTGGCCCTGGCCGAGGTCGCTCTCCCGGCCGATGCGATCGGCCCCCGGGGGATCGAGGAGGCGGTGCGCGACTTCACCGCGTGGGTCGAGGCCTTCGAGGCCGCGGCCGAGCTCGACCACCCCTACCTGACCGGCGAGCTGCGCTACGGGCCTCCGCACCCCGGGCCCCGCTGGACCGCGCAGCTCGAGGCCATCGAGCTCGAGTCGGTGCGGCGCGAGGGAATCCCCTTCCGGGAGCGGACGCCCGAAGAGCGCCGCTCGGTCGTGGAGGCGGCGATCCGCCGCGAGGGCTCGGCGGGCATGCCGCGCAGCCCGGCGCAGGCCGACCACGTCGCCGTCGGCCTCCTCGCCTGGTTCTACGGCACGTCCGGAGCGAACGACCTGTGCTACCGGGCCGAGGTCGGCCGTCACCTCTGCCGTGGCATCGCGTCGCTGCCCGACGAGCCCGGGCCCCTCGCGGGCGCGTGATGGCGCTCCCACGGCAGTCCCAGGAGGTCGTCGAGACCGACGTCTGCGTCGTCGGCGCGGGGATCACGTCGGCGATGGTGGCCGAGCGGCTCGCCGAGGACACCACGGCGGACATCCTCGTCGTCGAGGCGGGCAACGAGATCTTCAACCTGAGCGAGCGCTTCGACCGCCGCGCCCGCTTCCTGGCCTACGGCGAGAACCCGTGGCCCGACGACCACATCCGGGGCCAGACCGCCCGCGACATCCAGTCGCGCTCGATGGCGGTCGGCGGGCTCGCGCTGCACTGGGGCGGGGTGACGCCGCGCTTCACCCCCGAGGACTTCCGGCTGCGCTCGCTCTACGGGGTCGGCGCCGACTGGCCGATCGACTACGACGAGCTCGAGCCCTTCTACCAGGAGGCCGAGGAGCGCCTGGGCGTCGCCGGCGAGCAGGGCCCCGAGGCGTACGACGCGCGGTCGCGGCCGTACCCCCTGCCCGCCATGCCGCTCTCGCACAACCTCGCCCGACTCAAGGAGTGGGGGGAGCGCTCGGGGATCCCGTTCTGGTCCAACCCGGTCGCGAAGGTAACGGCCCCCTATGGCGACCGGGCCGTGTGCCAGCGCTGCGACACCTGCAACATCTGCCCCACGGGGGCGAAGTACACACCGGATCTCACCTTCCAGAAGCTGCTGGGCGAGCGACGGATCACGCTGCGCTCGCGCACGCTCGTGCGGCGGCTGGAGCTCGACGAGGCGTCGGACCGCATCGCCGAAGCCGTTGCCCTCGACCGTGACAGGCCCGACCGCCCGCTGCGGATCCGCGCCCGCCTCTTCGTCCTCGCCCTGGGGTACGCCTGGACCCCGCACCTTCTCCTGCTCTCGCGCAGCGCGCGCTTTCCCGAGGGTCTCGCGAACCGGACGGGCAACGTCGGCCGCTGGATCGCCGGCCACCGGTCGGTGTCGGCCTTCGCCGAGGTCCCCTTCCGCCTGTATCCCGGGATGTTCAACGGGCACAGCCTCCTGTCGAAGCGCTTCCAGCGCCCCGGGCCGCTCGACCGCTACCTGCGCCACGACCTCCGCCTGTGGGACTCCACGACGCGCCGGGGGCCGCGCCTGCTCGACGACGGAGGCCAGCCGCTCCTGGGCGACGCGCTGCTCGGCGACTGGCGACGGCGCACACGGACCGGGGTCGCGCGGATGCGCGCCTACTACGACGTGATCCCGGACCGCGACAGCCGCATCGACCTGGAGAGCGGGCTCGAGAACGAGTGGGGCGACCCGATGCCCCGAATCGGCTTCGTCGACGCGCCGGAGTCGGTGGAGCTGCGCGCGCACACCGAGGACTCGATCCGCGGCGTCTTCCAGCGGATCGTCGGGGCCGGCGGAGGACGCATCCTCACGACGAGCGTCGACGACGGCCAGGACCACCCCGGGGGCGGGTGCCGGATGGGCGACGACCCGGCCACGAGCGTGGTCGACTCCTTCGGCCGCGCGCACGACCACGAGAACCTCTTCATGGTGGGCGCGCCGACGATGGTGAGCGGAGGGTGCGCGAACGGCACCCTCACCTTCTGCGCGCTGTCGCTGCGGTCGGCGGGGGAGATCGGACGGCAGCTGTAGCGGCCACGAGCGCGGAGGGGCGCACCCCGTAGGGCCTGGTCACGCTGCAAGCATAGCGTACATCATGCGGCATGACCGCTACAGAGGAGCAATTTCGACGCATCGAGGGGTTGTTTCCAAAGCAGCGCGGCAAGGTGGAGGCCCCTGAAGTCCCGGACGTTGTGTGTGACGATGCACTCAGCCTCGGCGCTCACGGCGACCCCGGCACCATTTCATCGGCGGGACCTCTGAGGCACCGGCGCCACACGAAGTAGATCTCCCGGCGGTCACCGACCTGGCATAGGTAGTCCACGATCGTCTGGGGTCGCCCTCGCTGAGGTCGGTCTGTCTCAGGGACGGCCGTGGTTCGCAGCGACCCAAGAGGCGTGTCGCGGAACGGCCCAATCGATTCACGACGTGGAGACGAACAGCCGGGCGCCGGATCATGTGCCCGGGAACATCTCCGAACCATCGACACCCGCGCCCGAGCCCGCCCACCTGACCCGGGAGATCCGCCGTATTCACCGGCGTGCGAGTGTCAGGACTCCACGCTTCTCCCGATCCAAATCTTGATGCCCGCCACGAACACTCCTCCGAGCACCAGGCCCCCTATGTTCTCGAACGTCCACTGCTCGTAAGGCCCCACGATGCTGGGTCGGGTCCATACGTACACACAGGCCGCTGTCGCGACCGCTACGATCGCGACGGTCGTCGCAACATGGCCGAGGCTGCGCACGGAACCGGGAGCAACCTTCGTCACGATCCATTCCAGCAGGGAAGCCACGAGAAAGATGGCCACCCCGGCCAGGAGCGCGGTCACGAGCAAGAACACCATCGCTGGATCCTCCATGAACCCGGGTGAACGCAGAGGACTGGGCCGCCGGACGGAGCGGCGATTCTGCCTGGGGGCACGTGCGTGCGCAAGCCCGAAGC
>JBFFWJ010000282.1:0-5279 GCA_041570315.1 Longimicrobiales bacterium
CGGGAGCCCGGAGTGATGCGGCCGCTCCTCGGCGTCTGGCGGGAGGAGCTGGCGCAGTACGCGGCCGACGTGGGGCTGACGTGGCGCGAGGACGCGTCGAACGACGAGCTCGGGTTCTCCCGGAACGCGATTCGCCGGCGCATTCTGCCCGAGGCAGAGCGGCTCGTCGCACCCGCCGCCCGACGCGCGCTCGTCCGCCTCGCCGAGGTGGCCGCTGAGGACGAGGCCGCCTGGGGCGCGGTCATGCAGGAGCTGCTCGGGACGACGGATGCGCGCGACGAGCGCGACGGGGTATCGCTGGACCGCGAGGCCTTTCTCGCCCTGCATCCGGCGGTGCGCGCCCGGGCCCTGCGCGCGCTCGCGCGGCGTATGGGCTCCGTGCTGGACCACCGGGGAACCCGCCTCGCGGTGGAGTTTAGTAGCTCGGGCCGGAGCGGTGGGGCGATTCGGCTCGGCGCCGGGGTCGAGCTGACCAGGCGCCTGGGGCGGCTCGCGCTGGTCCGGCGGCCCGTCGCCACGGCCGATCGCGCCCTGGAGATCGCGGACCCCGGGCCGGGGTCCGGAGACGCCTGGGTGGGGGGGCGCCCGGTGCGGGTCTGCTGGGGAAGCCGGGAGGTCGAGAGCCGCGCCTGGGCGGAAACGCTCGACGTCCCGTCCGACCGGCTGCCGATCGTCGTTCGCGGTCGTCGGCCCGGCGACCGCATCCGCCTCCCGGGAGGCACGAAGAAGCTGAAGAAGCTGTTCCTGGAGTGTCGCATCCCCCACGACCGCCGCGACGAGGTCCCGGTGGTGGTCGACGCGGAGGGAGAGGTGCTGTGGGTTCCCGGAATCGCCCGCTCGGCGAACACGCCCCGGGGCGGCGACACACACCGACTCAGGATCGGGATCGGCCCACAAGCGACGGACGAGGCATGACCGCGGAGACGGACAGGGAGAGGCGCGGCACGCAGGCGATACGCCGGGTGGTCTTCGACGCCCGGGCCGTGCAGCGTCGGGTGCGCGAGCTCGCCGCCGAGATCACGGAGGCGTACACGCCCGAGGATCGCCTCCTGGTGCTCGGCCTGCTCAAGGGCTCCTTCGTCTTCCTGGCCGACCTCGTGCGCGAGATCCGGCTGCCGCTCCACGTCGACTTCGTCGTCGCCTCCAGCTACGGGACCGCGACGGAATCGAGCGGCGACGTCCGGATCCTCTACGATCCGTCGAGCTCGCTCGAGGGGCGGGCGGTCCTGCTGGTCGAGGACATCGTCGACACCGGCCTGACCCTGGAGCGGCTCCTCGCCCGCCTGGAGGCGCGGGGTCCCGCCAGCCTGGAGGTATGCGCGCTCCTGCACAAGCACCTGCGGCCCATGGCGCGCGAGCCACGGTGGGTCGGGTTCGATGCACCCAACGAGTTCCTCGTGGGGTATGGACTCGACTACGCGGAGGACTTTCGCCATTTGCCTTATATTGCCAGCCTATAGAAGGGGTGGAACGGGTCTTGCCCCGGAGCGCCCCGCCGAGGTCCTAGAGCAGAGACAGCATGTCACAGCCCGATCCGATCAGGCCTGATCCGAACAATCGCCTGGGCCGTATGTCCAAGAACGCCGCCTTCCTGATGATGACGGCGCTGATGCTCCTGTTGGCCGTACAGTTCTTCCGGGGCCCGGACCGTCCCGTCGCCGAGATCGACTACTCGACGTTCAAGCTCCACCTGTCGCAGGATCGCATCGACCGGGTGACCTTCCGTGATCGCGCGATCCAGGGGGAGCTGCGCCAGCCGATCGTCATCGAGGGGCAGGACTACACGCGCTTCGAGACGTACCTGCCCGGTGACCTGCCCGACGGCCTGCTCGACGAGCTCGAGAGCCGCGGGGTGGTCATCGACGCCGAGCAGCCCGACGCGGGGTTCGGCACGCTGTTCATCACCGTGCTGCCCTGGCTGCTGTTCATCGCCTTCTGGATCTGGATCTTCCGCACGATGCAGGGAGGCGGGAACCGCGCCTTCCAGTTCGGGCGCTCGAAGGCCAAGCTGATCTCGCCGGACACGCCCAAGGTGACCTTCGCCGACGTGGCGGGCGCGGACGAGGCGAAGGAGGAGCTCCAGGAGATCATCGAGTTCCTCAAGGACCCCGCCAAGTTCTCGCGGCTGGGGGGGCGCCTGCCCAAGGGCGTGCTGCTGGTCGGTCCGCCGGGCACGGGCAAGACCCTTCTGGCGCGCGCGGTGGCCGGCGAGGCCGGCAGGCCGTTCTTCCAGATGTCCGGGTCGGACTTCGTGGAGATGTTCGTCGGCGTCGGAGCCTCGCGCGTGCGGGACCTCTTCGAGCAGGGCAAGGCTCACGCCCCCTGCATCATCTTCGTCGACGAGATCGACGCGGTGGGCCGCCACCGGGGTGCGGGCCTGGGCGGCGGGCACGACGAGCGCGAGCAGACCCTGAACGCGCTCCTCGTCGAGATGGACGGCTTCGAGTCCAACGAGGGCGTGATTCTGCTGGCGGCCACGAACCGCCCGGACGTGCTGGACCCGGCGCTCCTGCGGCCCGGTCGCTTCGACAGGCAGGTGGTGGTCGACGCCCCGGACGTGAAGGGCCGCGAGGGCATCCTTCGGGTGCATGCCAAGAAGCTGCCCCTGGCCGACGACGTCGAGCTCTCGCTGATCGCGCGAGGCACTCCGGGCATGAGCGGCGCCGACCTGGAGAACATCTGCAACGAGGCCGCGCTGCTCGCCGCCCGCAGGGACGGAGACCGGGTCTCGATGACCGACTTCGAGCGCGCCAAGGACAAGGTCATGCTGGGCACCGAGCGCCGGAGCCTCGTGCTGACCGAGAACGAGCGCAAGCTGACGGCCTACCACGAGGCCGGACACGCCGTGCTGGGCCTGAAGATCCCGGGCCTCGACCCCGTCCACAAGGTCACGATCGTGCCGCGGGGCAGGGCGTTGGGGATCACGGCCAGCCTCCCGGAAGAGGACCGTCACTCCTACACGAAGGAGTGGATGGAGGGCCAGCTCGCGATGCTCTTCGGCGGGCGCGTGGCGGAGGAGATGGTCTTCGGCCCGAACGACGTGACGACCGGCGCCGGGAACGACATCGAGCGCGCCACGGCGATGGCCCGGCGCATGGTGACGTCCTTCGGCATGAGCGACGTGATCGGCCTCGTGGCCGTCGCCGACAACGAGCAGGAGGTCTTCCTCGGCCGCGAGATCACGCAGCGGCGGACGGTGTCCGAGCACACCCAGCGCATCGTGGACCAGGAGGTCAAGAGGATCCTGGACGAGGCGCACGCCCGCGCGCACGACGTGGTCGAGGAGCACGAGGACCTCCTGGAGGCGATTGCGCAGGCGCTCCTCGAGCGCGAGACGCTGGACCGCGAGGAGATCGAGACGCTGGAGCGGGGCGACCCGCTGCCGCCGCTGCCGACCGAGCCGATGGATGAGATCGAGCCGCAGCCGGAGAAGCCCGCGGTTCCGGAGCGGTCCCCCCGCGGCACGTTCGGACTCGCGGGCGGGGAAGGCCCGCTTCCGGGTCCCGCTCCCGGTTTCGTGGAGCCCGCAGACGACGTGTCGGGCTGACCTCCTCCCGGAAGCGGCTTCGGGCGGGGGAGTGCGGGTGAGGGCCGTGCTCCCCCGCTCCTTTTTGGGCCTCGAAGCGCTGTGCGGCCTCCAGGCTTCTCAAGCCGGTGGGCACGGGTACTTTAGGGGTGCCGTCACGCGGGCATCCCGAGGAGCGCCAGGGTAACGACGATGTGGGAACAGCTCCAGTTCTGGAGGCCGGGTTGGACCGACCTCGTGGAGATCCTGATCGTCGCGTACGTCCTCTACCGGGTCTTGGTGGTGCTGCAGCGGACGCGGGCGATGCAGATCATGCTCGGCGTGGGGCTGCTGGCCGTCCTCTACGGCGCTTCGCGGCTGCTCGACCTGATCCTGATCCGCACCCTCCTGGAGACGGCGCTGCAGTACGGCGCGATCGCCGCCCTGGTCGTCTTTCAGCCCGAGCTCCGGGCGGCGCTGGCCCGGCTCGGCCAGAGCCGGATGCTGAGGGCCTTCCAGCGGTTCGAGGGGACCCGCGTGGCCGACGAGGTCGTCGAGGCGGCGGTGCGCCTCTCGCGATCCCGTCACGGGGCCATCATCGCGATCGAGCAGGAGGTGGGTCTCGGGGAGTACGCGGAGACGGGGAGGGCCGTCGACGCGCGGGTGTCCGCCGAGATGCTGACCACGATCTTCACACCCTTGTCGCCGCTGCACGACGGGGCCGTGCTGATCTCGGGTGACAAGATCAGGGCAGCGGGCGCGATCCTCCCGCTGACGCAGACGACGGTCAAGGACCGCTCCCTGGGGACCCGGCACCGTGCGGCGCTGGGCCTCAGCGAAGAGACCGACGCGATCGTCGTGGTGGTGAGCGAGGAGACCGCGCAGCTCTCCGTGGCCGTGGGCGGACGGCTCGAGCGCGACGTCTCCTCCGACCGGCTCCGCTCGATCGTTCAAGGGGTGGCCGCCGCGCCGGAGCTTGCGCTCGCCCCGCAGACGGCGGTAATTACGCCGTCGTAGCTCGTGGAACGCACCGAGAACTCGCGTTGACACGCCGACGCGGGCCTCTCTAGATTGCTCAGTTCTCCACCGTCGCCGTGTGGCCCGCGGTGGCGCGGAACCCGGACGCAGGAGCCAACCCCTCGTGACCCAGTACCGGCTGCTCACACTCTTCGCGGACGGCGGATTGATGATGTATCCGCTCGTCCTGTGCTCGATGATCGCGCTGGGGGTGATCATCGCGAAGGCGTTCACGCTCTTCATCGCGCACAAGGGCACGACGAGGGTGCTCAGGGAGGTCGAGGAGACCGCGTTGGCCGGGGACATCGACGGGGCGGTGCAGATCGCGCGCGACACGCCCGGCCCGGCTGCGGCCATCCTGCTCGCCGGACTGCGGCGCATCCAGGACAAGACGCTGCGCGCCGGAGAGCTCGAGGCCGCCGTCGCGACCACCGGAACGATCGAGCTCGGCTTCCTCGAGCGCGGGCTCGTGATCCTCGCCACGATCGCGAACGTGGCTCCCCTGATGGGCTTCCTCGGCACCGTGGGCGGCATGATCCTGGCGTTCGCGGCGATCGAGGCGGCAGGCGACGTCGATCCCGCGCTGGTCGCGGGGGGGATCAAGGTGGCGTTGCTCACCACGGCTGCGGGTCTCGTGATCGCGGTCCCGGTCAACATCGCCTACAACTTCTTCGTGAGCCGGATCGACACGCTCATCGTCGACATGGAGCACGGGGCCCAGAAGATCATCAACCTCGCGTGGGACCTCGAGAAGGAC
>JBFFWJ010000283.1:0-5272 GCA_041570315.1 Longimicrobiales bacterium
GGAAGGGCCGCGACCGACGCCGGGACGGGACGCTCGCCCGACGCCCGCGTCGCCTCGGCGGAGACGGTGCCCGGCGACTCGGCGGAGGCGGTGCCCGGCGCCCCGGCGGAGGCGGTGCCCGGCGCCCTGGCGGAGGCGGTGCCCGGCGCCCTGGCGGAGGCGGTGCCCGGCGCCCCGCGCGGCCGCTGCGCGACCCGCTCGATCGGTCCCTTGCGGCCCCGTAGGAGGTCGAGGCCGAGAATCCGCTCGTTGGTCAACAGCTTGTGCACCTCGTTCTCGCGGGAGAGCACGCTGCTCACACCCGTGACGCCCCACCGGCGCCAGGCCCGCCGCAGGATCCCGATGCGCTCCGGCAGCGAGAAGAGCTCGGCGAAGTCGGGGAACGGCTTCACGACGGCCGGGCGAAACGACGTCTGCTCATCCGACCAGTCCTCGGTGTGGACGTCCACGACGCCCGCCTCGCGCAGGAGCCGCTTCCATTCGACCAGCATCATGGGGCGCACCCCGAGGTGCTCGGACAGGACGCGCCTGCGCTCCTCGTCCACGGGCGCCTTCCACACGAGTTGGAGGAGCACGACGAATCCGCCCGGCTTGGTGACGCGCACCAGCTCGGAGACCGCGTCCTTGGGCTCGCAGTGGTTCGCCAGCCCGATCTCCCCGACGACCAGATCGAAGATCTCGTCCCGATAGGGGAGCGAGTCCGAGCGACCAACCTGGAACTGGAGCCGGTCGGCGATGCCCTCGTCCCGACTCCAAGCCTCGGCATCCTCCACGATGCGCGGGTCCATGTCCACGCCGGAGGCCGTCACTCCGTGCTCCTGCACGAAGTACCCCAGCGACACGCCCTTCCCGCACGCCACGGCGAGCACCTCGTGCTCGGGCGACAGCTCGGTCAGCAAGGCGACCTGGCGATACAGCTCCACGCCCCCCGGCGGGAAGAGGCGCCTCGGGCTCATCCGCACGAGATCGAGCATCGAAGGCACCCGCGGTCCGCGCTCGTCGGCCGTGGCGTGGTGTAGTGGCATGGAGAGAAAAGGTAGGGCGGTCGGCGGGCAGTGCAACGAGCGGCTGCAGCCGGAGGCTCGTCAGCCCTGCGGGGCCTCGAGCCCCGCGAGCCCCCGGATGACGGCGACCGCGCCCTGTCCGAGCCGGGGCGGATCGTAGCCCCCCTCCAGCACGGCGAGCACCCGTCCGTCGCACGCTTCCTCGGCGAGCTCCACGACGCGACGGGTCATGGCATACAGGTCGTCCGGCTCGAGCAGGAGCCCACCGAGCGGGTCGCCGGCCATCGCGTCGAAGCCCGAAGATACCAGGATGAAGTCCGGCGCCGTCCACGAAGCGGCCCGGGCGAGCGCACGCTCGAACCGCTCCCGGTACTCCGCCGCAGGAGTGGCAGCGCTCATGGGGACGTTGAGGGTGGCCCCCTCCCCCGCTCCGATTCCCCGCTCCTCCGCCGCGCCGGTCCCCGGATACCACGGCCACTGGTGCAGCGAGAGGAAGAACACGCTCGGGTCGTCGTAGAACGCGTCCTGGGTCCCGTTCCCGTGATGCACGTCCCAGTCCACGATCAGCACGCGCTCGGCGTGACCCTCGCGCTGGAGCCAGCGGGCGACCACGGCGATGGTGTTGAAGAGGCAGAAGCCCATCGCCCGGCTGGGCGTCGCGTGATGCCCCGGTGGCCGAGCCGCCACGAACGCGTTCCGGATCTCCCCGTCGACGATGGCGCGCGCCGCCTCCATGGCCGTGCCGGTGCTGCCGGTCGCGGCCTCCCAGGAGGCGGCCGAGACCTTGGTGTCCGCGTCGATCGCCACGATCCGGCCCAGCTCGGCCGCGCGGCGGCAGGCTTCGGCCACGCGCTCCACGTGCTCGGGGCCGTGCACGAGGCGGAGCTCCTCCTCCGTCGCCTCCCGGCCCTCGAGCTGCTCGACGCGCCCGTGCAGCGTCAGGAGGTCCTTGCCGACCGTGGACGCGAGCGCGCGCAGGCGGCCCTGGTGCTCCGGGTGCCCCCACCCCGTGTCGTGCAGCGGCGAGGCGGGGTGGAGCAGGAAGCCCGTCCTGGGGCTCACACCGTCTCCGGGCGCTCGGCCTCCGCGAGCGGGCGAACAGACTCGATGCGCTCCTGGATCGACCGCACGACCCGCGTCCTCGAGCGCAGGGCGATGAGGGCGTCGCACGCCGCCGACGTCGCCGACATCGTGGTGAGGTACGGCACCCCGTTGGTGATGGCCGCGCGTCGCATCGCGTAGTCGTCGTACTGCGACTTCTTGCCCAGCGGCGTGTTGATCAGCAGCGCGATGTCGCCCGTGACGATGTGGTCGACGATGTCGGGCCGCCCCTCGCCCACCTTGTACACGAGCTTGGCCGGCACCCCGAGCGCGCTCAGTGAATCGCGGGTCCCTCGCGTCGCGAGGAGCTCGAAGCCGAGGTCCCGAAAGCGCCGGAGCATCGGCGTGACCGTCTCCCGGTCGCGCTGGTTGACGGTGACGATCAGCTGTCCGCCCTCCTCGGGCAGCGAGTTGCCGGCGGAGACCTGCGCTTTTGCGAAGGCCATGCCGAAGGAGTCGTCGAAGCCCATCACCTCTCCGGTCGAGCGCATCTCCGGCCCCAGGAGGACGTCCACGTCGAAGCGGTTGAAGGGAAAGGCTGCCTCTTTCACCGCCACCCCCGGGACGGGCGGCTCCGCCGGGACGGCCAGATCGGCGAGGCGCTCCCCCGCCATCACCCTCGCCGCGAGTCGCGCGAGCGGCACGCCCGTCGCCTTGCTCACGAACGGGACGGTGCGAGAGGCCCGCGGGTTCACCTCGAGGACGAACACCTGTCCGTCCTTGATCGCGAACTGGATGTTGAGCAGGCCCACCACCCCCAGCTCGAGCGCGAACTTGCGGGTCAGGTCGCGCATCTCGTTGAGGGCTCCCGCCGTCAGCAGGTACGGCGGGAGCACGCACGCAGAGTCGCCGGAGTGCACGCCGGCGTCCTCGATGTGCTGCATGATCCCCCCGATCACGACGTCGGTCCCGTCGCAGAGCGCATCGACGTCGGCCTCGAAGGCGTCCTCGAGGAAGCGGTCGATCAGCACGGGGCGGTCGGGCGAGGCGCGGGCCGCCTCGACGAAGTAGCGGCGCAGAGACTCCTCGTCGTAGATGATGCGCATGGCACGGCCACCGAGCACATAGCTGGGCCGAACGAGCACGGGGAACCCGATCTTCTCGGCCACGTCCAGCGCCTGGGCTTCGCTCGTGGCGATCCCGTTCGCGGGCACCCGCGCCCCGATCTTGCGGCAGACCTCCGCGAAGCGGTCCCGGTCCTCGGCCCGGTCGATCGCGTCCACCGAGGTTCCCAGGACGGGCGCGCCCAGCTCCTCGAGCCCACGCGCCAGATTCAGGGGCGTCTGCCCTCCGAGCTGGACGATCACCCCCTTGGGCTGCTCGAGGTGGAGGATCTCGAGCACGTCTTCCAGCGTCAGCGGCTCGAAGTACAGCTTGTCGGAGACGTCGAAGTCCGTGGACACGGTCTCCGGATTCGAGTTCACCATGATCGTCTCGAGCCCCGCTCCACGGAGCGCGAGCACCGCCTGCACGCAGCAGTAGTCGAACTCGATGCCCTGACCGATCCGGTTGGGCCCGCTCCCGAGGATCACGATCTTGTCGCGGCCGGAGGGCACGCTCTCGGACTCGTCCTCGTAAGAGGAGTAGAAGTAGGGGGTCTCGGCCGGGAACTCCCCGGCGCAGGTGTCCACGACGTTGTAGGTCGGCCGGATCCCCCACGCCCACCTGCGCTCCCGCACGGTGGCCTCGTCCTCACCCCTCAGGTCGGCGAGCTGCCGGTCGCTGAAGCCCTCCCGCTTCATCCGTCGCGTCAGCTCGGGCGTGACCTCCTCGGCCTCGGCGTAGCGTCGCTCCCACTCGAGGATCTGCACGAGCTGGTCGAGGAACCACGGATCGATCTTCGTCGCTCCGTGGATCTCCTCCACCGTCACGCCCGCCTCGAGCGCACGCTTGACCTGGAAGGGACGGTAGGCGGTCGGCCGGCGCAGCGCGGCGAGGAGCGGCTGCATCCCCTCCACGGGCTCTTCGGAGAGCCCGTCATCCTTGAGGCGCTCGCTCGTCACCCACCCGTGGCGGCCGGTCTCGAGGCCCCGAAAGCCCTTCTGCCAGGCGCTCCGGAAGGTCCGCCCGATCGCCATGGTCTCCCCCACCGACTTCATCTGCACGCCGAGCGTGTCGTCGACCTCCGGGAACTTCTCGAAGGCGAAGCGCGGGAGCTTGACGACCACGTAGTCGAGCACGGGCTCGAAGGACGCGGGCGTGTTCTTCGTGATGTCGTTGGGGAGCTCGTGAAGGTGGTAGCCGACGGCCAGCTTCGCGCCCACGCGGGCGATCGGGAACCCGGTGGCCTTGGACGCGAGCGCCGAGGAGCGCGACACCCGTGGGTTCATCTCCACGACGAGCATCTCGCCATCGTCGGGGTTCACGGCGAACTGGATGTTGCAGCCGCCCGCCTCGACCCCGATCTCCCGAATGATCGCGATCGCGGCGTCGCGCATCTCCTGATACTCCACGTCGGAGAGCGTCTGCGCCGGCGCGACGGTGATCGAGTCGCCCGTGTGCACGCCCATCGGGTCGACGTTCTCGATCGAGCACACGATGATGACGTTGTCGATCCCGTCCCGCACGACCTCTAGCTCGTACTCCTTCCAGCCGATCACGGAGCGGTCGATCAGCACCTCGGTGATCGGAGAGGCGTCGAGGCCCTTGCGCACCTGGGTCTCGAACTCCTCCCGGTTGTAGGCGATGCCCCCCCCCGTCCCCCCGAGGGTGAAGGAGGGGCGGATGATCGCCGGGTACTCCGTGCGCTCGACGATCTCCATCGCCTCGTCGAGCGTTCGAGCGAAGCCGCCGTGCGGGACCTTGAGCCCGATTCGGTGCATGGCCTCGGTGAACTGCTCCCGGTCCTCGGCCATGTCGATCGACCGCTCGTTGGCACCGATCAGCTCCACGCCGTGCTTGGCCAGCACGCCGCCGCGGTGAAGGTCCATCGCCACGTTGAGCGCCGTCTGCCCACCCATGGTGGGGAGGAGCGCGTCGGGCTTCTCCCGCTCGATGACCTTCTCGACCCACTCGGCCGTGATCGGCTCGATGTAGGTCCGATCCGCCAGATCCGGATCGGTCATGATCGTGGCGGGGTTCGAGTTCACGAGGACGACGCGGTAGCCGTCCTCGCGCAGCGACTTGCAGGCCTGCGTCCCCGAGTAATCGAACTCGCACGCCTGCCC
>JBFFWJ010000284.1:0-5271 GCA_041570315.1 Longimicrobiales bacterium
AGCACGACGCTGCGCTTGCCGCGGTTCGCGGACAGGTAGAGGGCGCTGCCGCGACCCCAGCAGGGTGGCCCCCACGCGCGGGCCAGGTCGCCTCCGGGCGGCTCGACCTTGATGACGGTCGCGCCCAGGTCGGCGAGGATCTGCGTGCAGTAGGGGCCGGCCAGGTTCTGTGTCAGGTCGCAGACCCGGATGTCGGCCAGCGGCCCGGTCACGGGGTCCCCGCAGCGGTGCGGACCGGACCGGCGAGGCTCACGAACGCGGGCGCCGGGAGCCCCGCCGGATCCGCCCGCGCCCGATCACCGGTCGGAGGCCGGATAGCCGGTCTCCCGGTAGCGCCGAATGGCCTCCACCGTCACGTCGGCCCGGAACTGGGCGAGCTTCCTGCCGATCTCCAGCGCCTCGTCGAGCTCGATGGGAAGGCTGTTGATGTGGTCGAGGTTGACCTTCTGGCGCTGCTCGAGCCGCACGTGCTCCGGGCCGTCGTTCATGATCAGCGACGAGATGTAGTAGTCGTCGTGATAGCCGTCGAGGTCCTTGTTGAGCTCGACCTTGCCCAGCACCTCGTTCTGGTAGCGAAGCACGTCCGCGTAGTTGTAGTACTCGGGCACGTGCGCCACGAGCACGTCCTCGCCCGCCCACGCCTCGGCCAGCTCGGTCGCCACCGCCGCGAGCATCCGCTGGTTGCTGCCACTGTCCCCCAGGAAGAAGATCTCGGTGAAGCCCTGCGTCTTGAGGCTCGTCGCCATGTCGCGGAGCACCGCGTGCAGCGTCTCGGGAGCGAGCACGAGCCGACCGGGCGTATCGGTCTGCCCGGGGTCGCCCTGGTCGAGCATGACGATCGGGGCGACCAGCGTCCTGCCCAGGGTGCGCGCGATCGCGTCGCCCGTGACCCGCAGGACGTGGTTGTGCTTGCCCGTGGTCAGGTATGGGCCGTTGGACTCCATGGTCCCGTTGAGGATCAGCGCCGTCGTGTATCCGTACGTGCCCACGAGGTCACGCATCTCGAGGATGGTGAGCTCGGACATCCACACGTTGTCCGCCAACGCGATCGGCCGAACCATGTCGTAGGAGTAGGGAGCGGGGACACGCTGATCGGCGGGCCGGATCACCTCCGGAGGCGGAGGCCGGCGCTGCCCGGCGCCGCGTTGCGCGAGGACCGACGTGGGGCTCGCCCCTAGAGCGAGCGAAAGAGCGAGCGCGAGTGCGGGCCACCTCTTCATCGGATCCTCCATGGGAGTCGTCGAGCCGCCTACTGCGCGGGGCAGGCCGGGTAGATGATCGTGCGCCCGAAGCTCAGCCAGTTGCCGCACGGCTCGCCCTGGGTCCACTGGCCGCGCTCGGCGAGACGCCCCCGGTGCCAGTACGTCTCGTACGCGCCATCGAGCTGGCCGTTCACGTACGTCTCTTTCGCGGAGATCCGGCCCGTCTTGAAGTAGGACTCGGAGGCCCGTTCAGCTCGCCGTTGCGGTACGTCTCCATGGTCGCGAGCTCGCCCGACAGGTGGAACCACTCGTGGACGCCATCCCACCGCCCGTTCACGAGGGTGCCCCGCTCCCTCAGCACGCCCTGCCGTCCGGCCACGGGGACGATGTCGTAGCGGCCTTCGACCGGTCCCGAGTACGGCTCGAACGTCCCCGGGTGCAGATAGGCGTCGCCGCGCCGGACGAGCTCGTCCAGATCCATCGTCTCCTGGGCCTGAGCCCCGACCGCGCCGAGCGTCGAAAGGCCGAGCACGAGCAGTGTTGTTGTCTTCATCCCAGCTCCCAAGGGTCGTCGATCGAGGGCTGACGTCGTCGAAGTATAGGGGCCTTGGCGAATCATCACTACGCCCGCCGGGGCTCTTCCGGCTCCCGGGCCAGAGGGAGCGAGAGGGCGCCCACCGGCCGGGGTGGGCGCCCTCCCTCGGGCACGCGCAGGATCGGAGCCGGCCTCAGCGAACCGTGACCGGGACGTACACGTTGGACCAGCAGCACTGGTCGCCACCCGAGCTGTCGTTCGCGTTCCAGTTGTCCACGCGGGCGCGCAGGACGTACTCGCCCGGCTCGGAGAAGGTCGCGAGCGTCGTGGCCCGAGCGTCACCGCCCTCGATCTTGATCCGGTCGGGGCTGAAGGTGACCGGTCCGGCGGGCCCCTGGTGCTTGAACCAGACCGCGGTCAGGTAGACGGCCGTGTTCACCACGTCCTCCGGTGCCCGCTCGGAGATCTCCCTCCCCCAGATCGTCAACATGAGGGGCTCCCCGACCGTGGCGGTGCGCCGCTCCGCCCATACGCCCGGTATCCCCTGCCCGATCTCCCCGTCGCGCGCCGCGCGCACCTCGGCAGGCACGGACCCCATGGCCTTGGGCTCGTGCCCGAGCTGCAGCGCATCGTAGCCGACGCGGGCCGGCACCGAGGCGGTCTTCCCGTTCGCCGTGATCGTCCACACGATCCGCTCCTGGCTCTGCTCCCACGAAGCGGGCACGGTCACGTGGAACACACCCCGATCACGCCTCGGGTCCACCGGGAAGTGGGTCGGCTGCACCCCGTTGAACTGCTCTGGCTCGATGAAGTTGTCCGGCCCGATCGGGATGTCGAGCACCTGTTCCTCGTTCAGGTTGAAGTAGCCGAACGAGAACGTGAAGGTGCCGTCCGCGTTGCGGAACCAGCCCTCGAAGAACGGCGCCACGGGCTCCCCCTTGGCGGGGTTCGGCGCCAGAGGCATCCGCTCACCGTTGCCGTAGCGCGAGTTGCTCGGCACCGGCACCTGCGCGAGCGCGGGTGCGGCGGTCAGAGCGAGCACGGCCAGGACGAGGCTGCTGCGAAGTAGACGACGTGCCATGGTCCTATTCTTCCTTTCCCGAGTTCTTCCACAACGTGACGAAGGAGCCCCCCAGAAGGCGGGAGGCTCCTTCGTTCGTACTACGAACAGGCGCTGCTGTTTCAGCTCAGTTGCTGCTGTCCTCGTCCTGGTCGCTCACCACCTCGGCCTCCTCACGCTCCGTCTTGATGCGCTCGTAGCCCTCTTCCGTGAGGTGCGTGACCGCGATCCAGGCGTGCGACATCTCGTCGACCGTGCGGCTGCCGCGCGAATACCACGCCTCGGCATCGGTGAGCGGGTTGTCCTCGGTGTTCTCGTACCAGCCTGTCATCACGATGACGGTACCGGCGGGCAGCAACGGGGAGGCATCGTCGTCATAGATGTAGCTGTGGTGCCAGCGGGCGTCGAAGTCCGACACCATCGTCAGAAGCTCCGTACGTCCGTCGGGATACACGGCCTGCAGCGACATGCCGTGCAGATGGACGTGCCCGTGCGGCTGGAAGGAGTCGATGCGGACCGGGTGGTCCCAGCGGTAGAAGCCCTGCGTCATCGCCGTGCCACCCGGCGCGAGCGCGATGTCGCCCTGGAGCGGGTACAGGCGCAGGTTCTGGGTGAACTCCGGCTCGTAGCCTTCCTCGTACAGCCAGATCCCGAGCTCGATCTGATCGTTGTCGACATCGAAGCCCATCGGGTAGTAGTGGGTGTCCCACTCGATCATGTCCCCGGGCTTGAGCAGGCGGCCCGCGTCCTGCGGGACGAGCTCGCCGATCTTGCCCATCGCGTACTCGGACAGGTTGCCGAGGCGGTCGTAGTCACCGGTCTCCGCGTTCGGCCGGAGGAGGATCGGGTTCGCGTGGTGCACGACCTGGCGGCCGGCCGGATACGAGGGCCGGACCTCCATCGCCCGGACCCACCGATCCGTGTCCAGGCCGATCGGCACGCGCGGACGCCACCATGTGTCGCCGCCCTCGGCGGGCACGTCGAAGGGCAGAGACGCGACGACGTGGTCGGGCTCACCCAAGGCCTCTTCCTGCTGCCACATCTGACGGTCTTCCCAGACGGGGGGCGCGGGGAGGTCGGCCGGGTCACCCTCGGGCGTGACGGCGTCGACCCACGCCACGATCGTCTCGATCTCGGCGTCACTCAGCCTCCAGTCGTTCTTGATATCCTGGATGCCGATGCCGGTGTCGAGGTGGTACGGGGGCATCAGCCGGCGGGCCACCTGGTCCTTGATCCGACGCGCGTACCGGCGGACGTCGCGGTAGTTCTCGAACGACATCGGGGCGACCGACCCCTGCCGATGACAGACCTGGCAGTTCTGCTGGATGATCGGCGCGACGTCGCGCGTGAAGGTGACGTCTTCGTCGGCGAGCGACTCCCCGCCCTGCTGCGCGGAGAGCGGCTGGGCGGAGAGGAACGGCGCGGCGACGATCGCCAGCGCCAGCACGCCGGGAACGCCCAACCGGGTGGACAGGGGTCCCATTCAAACCTCCTGGAAGAGACCTGCGATGGACTGCACGGGGGAGATCTGCAAAAAACCGCTTAGAATCCTACAGGATGGACCGGCGCCAAACAAGGACGCGTACGCATTCGACCATCTTCAACGGATGGTGCCAGGATCGCCGCCGCGCAAGGTCTCGATCAGGATGATCCCGTTCGCGCCCAGCGCGAAGGCCGCGGCCGCGGAAGGGCCGCGAAAGACCCGGATTCGGGCCACCTCTTCCGCCGGGATCAGGTCGAGGACATTGAGGGCCCGGCTCTGGTCGGCTGCGTCGTCGACGCGCACGCCATCCACGAAGATCTGCGGCGCGTTGTCGCGAAACGAGCCCGCTCCGCGGATGAAGACGGCCGCGCCCGTCCCCAGGTCCCCGCCCCCTCGGCGCACCACGACCCCCGGAACGTCTTCCTGCAGGATGTCGAGGGCCGTCTTGGAGAGGTCGGCCCCCGGGACGATCTCGCGCGCCTCTTCCATGTCCCGCCGGCGGCCCGCCACGACCAGGATCTCGTCGAGCGCCGCGGCCATCGGGCGGAGGCGGACCTGAAGGAAGTCCGCCGCAGAGGCCTCCAGCCGCTCGACCACCGAGACGTACCCGTCCAGCGCGATCCTGACGGATACCTCGCCCGCCGGGACGCCCGCCAGCAGGAATTGCCCGAAGTCGTCGGTCACCGTCCGTAGATCGGTCCCGAGAACCGAGACCGTCACACCCTCCAGCCGGACGAGGGTGAGCTCGTCGACCACGGTACCGGCGAGCACACCGCCGGGTTGCTGCGCGGCCGTCGGCCAGCCCGCGAAGATCGACAGCCAGGTGACGATCCAGGCCCGACCCCACCAACCGGCCCGTGCACCCATGCCAGCGAGCGCGATCACGGGGGCGACCCGCTCACGGGGATCATGTACTCGAGGTGGTCTCCGGCCCAAACGGGGATGGTCTCGGTGAAGTGCCCTCCACCGCCGACGAAATCGATCTCGAGGC
>JBFFWJ010000285.1:0-5263 GCA_041570315.1 Longimicrobiales bacterium
CCCCCCCCGGCTCGACACTTCGGTGGACCTCACGCCCGTCCAGAGGGAGTCGCTTCGATGAAGAAGTCCCTGATGTTGGTGTGCGCGCTGTCGGCGCTCGCTCTGTCGTCGGGCAGGCCCGGCGCCGCACAGACGGTGTTCCGCTCGACACAGGCGGCGAATCTCCCCACCGCGTACATGCTTCGGGGAGGCAGCGTGCTCTTCGAGATCTCCCATCGCTTCGACACGCCGATCTCGGCCGGCTCGGAGGCCTTCTGGGGGATCGACGGCCCGGTGAACAACCGGCTGGGCCTCACCTTCGCCCCCCACGACCTGCTGATGCTGGGCGTGCTGCGCTCCAACCGGCAGGACAACGTGGAGCTCAACGCCCGGTTCCGCGCCTTCGCCACCGACTCGGGCGACGTCCCGATCGAGGTCTCCGCGCAGGGCGGGGTGGCCTGGAACACCCAGGTCTTCGAGACGCTCGGAGCGGAGGAGAACGAGCTGCAGGCCTACGTCCAGGTCATCGCCAACCTGCTCGTCCTCGACCGGCTCGCGCTCGGCCTCGTGCCGACGTTCCTGCGCAACCCGCGCATCCTCGACGTGGACCGTGAGACGGCCTTCGTGCTCGGCCTGAACGGACAGTACTACCTCGACGACACGTGGAGCGTGCTGGCGGAGTGGATCGTCAGCGAGGAGCGGGAGGACCTCACCTACGACGGCGCCGCCTTCGGCTGGGAGATCCGGACGCGAGGCCACCACTTCAAGCTGCTCGTCACCAACCAGGCCTTCATGAACCCGACGCAGTTCCTCGCCGGGACGGACAACGACTTCACCGACCCCGACGTCTGGAGGCTGGGCTTCAACATCCAACGCCTCCTGCCGTTCTAGGGGACCTCGGCTCGACTCCCGCGCGCCCCTCCGCGCGCGAGGGGGCGCGGATGCCGGGGACCCGACGGCGTCAGAAGCCCGCGCCGAAGTACTCCACGAGCGCGACGTACAGGGCGCCGGCGATGACCAGGATCGCCGCCATCTTGAGGAGCTTGCGGAGGGCGGCGTACACGAGCGTCGCCGCGAGCAGCAGGATCGGGATCAGGAAGATCGGGTTCGCCAGGAGGAGATCGACGATACCGTTCATTCGGGGCACCTGCGGGTTGGGGCCGGGCACGGAACGAAAATGAAGCAGGCCGGGCGCGCGCTGTCCAGGCGGCGCCCCGGCGCGGACCGGGACCTCACCGGCTCGGCGCCGCCTCCCGGTCCAGGAGCTCCCGCACGACCTCGCAGAGCGTGCGGCCCGTGAACGGCTTGGCGATGTAGCGCGTGTGGGGCGCCTCGAGGCGTTCGGGGGGCAGGCGGTCGTCGACGTAGCCGGACATTAACACGGTGCGCAGCCCGGGGCGTACCTCGTCGAGCCATACCGCGACGTCCGCGCCGCCCGCCTTGGGCATCACGACGTCGGTCAGGAGCAGGTCGACGTCCGCGCCCCGCTCGCGCAGCAGCTCCATCGCCTCCTCGCCGTCCCGCGCCTGCAGGACTTCGTATCCCCGGCTGGTCAGGACACGGTGGATCAGGGACCGGATGCTCCGGTCATCCTCCGCCACGAGAATCGTCTCGTGCCCGTCGAGCGGCGTGGACTCGACCGGCCCGGTCGGGGTCGGGGACTCCGCGCCCCCCTGAGCCATCGGCAGGAACACCGAGAAGACGGTGCCGACCCCGGGCTCGCTCTCCACCTGGATGTCGCCGCCGCTCTGGCGCACGATCCCGAGGGCGGACGGCAGCCCCAGGCCGGTGCCCCGGCCCAGGGGCTTCGTCGTGAAGAAGGGGTCGAAGATCCGCTCGAGGACGTCCGCGTCGATGCCGAGGCCGCGGTCTCGGACGCTGAGTCGGCAGTACGCTCCACCGGGAAGCGATCCGCCCACGCACACGAGGGGCTCGCCCACCACGAGGGTCTCCGTGGCCACGAGCACCGTGCCCCCGGCGGGCATGGCGTCGCGCGCGTTGACGACGAGGTTGATCACGACCTGCTCGAACGACGCCGGCTCGACGTCCACGGGGCACGATTCGCCGCTGAGGTCGAGCACCAGCTCGAACTCCTCTCCGATGACGCGGGAGAGCATGCCGCTCACGCTGCGGACCGAGTCGTTGACGTCCAGCACGACGGGGTCCAGGACCTGCTTGCCGCCGAAGGCGAGCATCTGGCGCGTCAGCGACGCGGCGCTCTCGTACGCCTTCTCGATCTCCGAGGCGCTCTCCTGAACCGCGTCGTTGTCCGGCACCTCCGTCGTGATCAGCTCCAGGTGCGTGCCGATGATCGTGAGCAGGTTGTTGAAGTCGTGGGCGATGCCGCCGGCGAGCCGACCGACCGCCTCCAGCCGCTGGGCGGCGCGCAGCTCCTCCTCGAGGCGGGAGCGCTCCTCCATGACCGACCACTCCCGGAGTGCCCGGTGGACGATCTGGGGCATCGCGTCGAGAGACGCGGGGGACTGGATGACGCAGTCGAGCGCGCCGGCCCTCATGGCGCGCACCGCGTCGCGCTGCTGGTCGCCGCTCATGAGCACGATCGCGGGGAAGGGCCGGTCCGGATGCGCCCGCAGCAGATCGAGCCCGTTGCCGTCGGGAAGGTGGGCGCTCGTGACGAGGAGGTCCGGCGCCTCCTCCTCGATGGACCGGTTGGCGGCCGCGATGGAGCTCACGACGACGAGCTCGGGCGTCTCGCCGCTCGCGCGGAACGCCCGCCGGATGTGGGCGACGGGGTCCGGGTCGTCCTGGACCAGGAGAATCCGAAGGGTCCGATCGGAAGAGATCACGGCCTCGGTCGGAGTAGGCACGGCCTACCGGTTAGGGTCGGGCGATCTGTGCGGACCGGGAGGCTGCTCGGGTCCTGGCCGAGCCGGGACGTCCCCACACGAGCGTCCGACGGACCCGGCTGCCGACACCGCCCGTCGGGGTCGGGAGCGACGGATGCTCCGAGGAGAGTTTAGGCTCGTCGACGTCGCCCGAACAAGGCTTTCGAGGCAGGCCCGAGCACCGCTCCGGCGCCACGGCGCCGACCCTTGACAGCGGGACGTGGGCGCGGGACCCTGCGGAAGTCGGCTCAGGCTAGAGGATGCCGCCCGTGACGTACTTCTCGCCGGACGCGCCGTGACCCCCGGCGCGTTCGACCGTTGGCCGCAGCTGGACGACCTCTTCGACCGGGCTCTCGATCTCGAGGGTGTGGAGCGACGGCGCTTCCTCGACGAGGCCTGCGGGGAGGACCGGGAGCTTCGGGACGAGCTCGAGCGCCTGCTGGAGGTCGAGGAGGCCTCCGGCGACTTCCTGGACCGGCCGCTCGGCCCGGCGGATGGAGACGCACCCGGGGGATCCACGGCCGGCACCGGATGGTCGGGGCAGCGGGTCGCACACTACGACGTCCTCGAGCTGCTCGGGATCGGGGGCATGGGCGCCGTTTACCGCGCGCGCGACACGAGGCTCGATCGCGACGTGGCGCTGAAGTTCCTGCGTCCGCACCTCGGAGCGGAGCCCGAGGCGCGTGCCCGCTTCGTTCGCGAGGCGCGGGCCGCCTCGGCGCTCGACCATCCCAACATCTGCACCGTGTACGAGATCGGTGAGACGGACGACGGGCAGGTGTTCATCGCCATGGCGCTGGCGTCCGGTGAGACCCTGCGGTCCCGCCTGAGCCGAGGCCCCCTGGACCCGACGGAGGCGCTGAGGGTCGCGGGCGGGGTGGCTGCGGGGCTGCAGCGCGCGCACGAGGCGGGGATCGTCCACCGCGATCTGAAGCCCGCCAACGTGATGCTCACCGAGCGCGGCGACGTGAAGATCCTCGACTTCGGAATCGCCAAGCTCGAGGGCTCGTCGCAACACACCCGTGCCGGCTCGCAGATCGGGACCGTGGCCTACATGAGCCCGGAGCAGGCCCGCGGCCAGACCGTCGACACGCGCACCGACGTCTGGTCGTTCGGGGTGCTGCTGTACGAGATGCTGGTGGGAGCGAGGCCCTTTCGAGCGGACAGCGAGCATGCGGTGATCTATCAGATCCTGCACGAGGACCCGCCGCCGTTGCCTCCGAGGCTCGGAGAGCGCTGGGCGGGGCTCGTCCGGCTCTGTCTCCAGCGCGATCCCGCGGCGCGCCACCCGGGCTTCGCGACCCTCGCGCGCGAGCTGGAGGAGCTTGCCGGCGGCGGCGCGTCGACACGGCCGGGCACGGCCCGTGCGAGGGGGGACGGGAGCGTCGGGCGCGGGGCTGTGCCCAGGGCGGGGGCCGCGGTCGGGCTCGCGGCGGCGCTCATCCTCGTGGGCGTGGCCGCGGCGCGCCTGTGGCTGCCCGGCCAGACCGTGCCGTTCGAGGCTCGGGGCTGGCTGCTGATCGCGGACGTCGACAACCAGGCCGGGGAGGATCTGCTCGAGGGGACGCTGGATGCCGTGTTGACGGGTGGGCTGTCTGCGTCGAAGCACGTCAACGTGCTTCCCCGAAGCCGCATCAGCGCCGCGCTCCAGCTCATGGAGCGTCCGCCGAGCGACCGCGTGCTCGGGGACGTGGCGCTGGAGATGGGGCAGCGCACGGGCGTGTCCCTGGTGCTGCTGACGACGATCTCGAGGGCCGGGACGGGATACCGGGTCACCGGCCGGCTCGTGGACCCCGAGAGCGGAATCGACCACGACGTGGTCTTTGCGGACGCCCCCACGCCCGAAGCGGTGATCACGGCGGTCGGTCGGGTCGTCACCGGCGTCCGCCGACGGCTCGGGGAGACGCGCTACCAGATGTTGGGGACGAAGGCTGCCCTTCCGGGGGCGACCACGGCCTCGCTTCGGGCGCTGCGAGCGTACGCCGCGGGCGGCGAGGCATGGGACGCCGGACGGTTGCGTGAGGCGGCGGCGGCGTGGCACGAGGCGGTGACGCTGGACCCCGCTTTCGCCCAGGCGCACGCGGACCTCGGCAGCTACTACTATCAGTTCAACGACCGCGTGCGTGGCGCCGAGCACTTCGAGCGCGCGCTGACCAGCCTCGACCGGGTCAGCCGCGGGGAGCAGCTCTGGATCCGCGCCACGTACGAGGGGTGGCGGGGCGATCACGAGCGCAGCCTGCAGATCCTGGAGACGCTGGTTGGCGAGTACCCCGACCATGTCGACGCATGGTTCAACCTGGGGTCCCGCTACATGAGCCTGCGCGCGTGCGATCGGGCCGAGGCCGCGCTGGACGAGGTGCTCCGGCTGGATCCGACGATGGCCTGGGCCCAAATCCAGGACGCGACCTGCCTCAGCGCGATCGGCGAGCTCGACGCGG
>JBFFWJ010000286.1:0-5263 GCA_041570315.1 Longimicrobiales bacterium
GCCGGCCCGCAAGGCCCTGTGGAACGTCACGGTGACGCTGATCGCGACCGGCGGCGCGCTCTTCGTGTCCGCCGGGGCGGCCTCGGGTCTCTCACGGTCGGGCGCCGCCGCAGCCTGGATGCTGGCGGGCATCTGCGTCAGCGCGGCCGGAGTCGCCGTGGTGCGGGCCCGCCTGGGCCTCCACACGCACCTGAACCACAACGACGTCTACCACCTGATCCAGATCGCAGGCTTCTACCTGATCTACCGGGGCGTGCTCGAGATCGGCGGCATCTGAGCCCGGTCATCCCGAGGGCGGCACATTCGGGCACGCCTCCTCGACCTCGACCGCCGTGGGCACGATGGCGCGAGCGAGCCTTCCGTGCTCCCAGCCGTAGCGGGTGGCCGGCCGCCGGCTTCAGCCGGCCTTGGCCGTCAGCCACCGATAGCCGCTGCGGCCTCCGAGGATCAGCACGGCGGCGGCGAGCCACCACACGTTGCGCGTGACGAGCGTGGGGATGTAGGCCCCCACGATCATGCCGAAGAGGACGCAGTAGATCTTGAGGATGCCCACGTCCAACACGGTCATGGCGCTCGTCCTCTGCTCGGCCCATCCAAGTACCGTCATCGCTTCCTCCCGGGTCGGCGTGGGCGTTCCGGCGCGCTTCCCCGCCTGGACCGCGACCGGAGTCGTGCCCGATCCTCCCGGCAATTGACCCGGGGCGCGGTGGCCGACGCAAGCGCCCCGTCGGATGCGGCGCCGAGCCACTCTCGTGCTCGACCATCACCTGTCACAGGCGACTCCTTGGCGCCGCTCCCCGCTCAGCCAGCGCACGAAGGCCCGGTCGGCCGGGGCGAGGGGAAGCTCGGCCAGCTCGGCCAGGTCGAACCACCCGATCTCGGAGTGCTCTCGGGCCGTCGCCGCCCCGCGCACCTCGACCTCGACGAACTCGATGAGGAAGGGCGAATCGGGGTCGCGCACGCGGTAGAGCGTGTCGCCGGCGGCGACCGCCTCGAGGCGAAGCTCCTCGTCGAGCTCGCGCCGTGCGGCGTCGAGGCTGGTCTCCCCGTCGTCGACCTTTCCTCCGGGGAACTCCCACAGCCCCCCGTGTCGCTTGTGTGCGGGGCGCTGCCCCAGGAGCCAGCGCCCGTCGCGCTCGACGACGGCCGCGATCACGCGGACGAGCCCCGGCTCAGGCATGCCGCGCCTCGGGCCCGCGCGCCGGGACCGACACGACCAGGAGGGCGGTCGCGGCGGCGGCCGTCGCCGCGCCCAGGAGGAAGGGCGCAGCCGCCCCGAGCCCGGACCACGAGCCGTACCCCTCCCACAGGAGTCCGGCGAGCAGAGACGCGGGCAGGCTGACGAGCCCGATCGCCGCCGCGTACCCGCCGTACGCCATCCCACGCAGCTCCGCCGGCACGAGGTCGGCGACGAGCGCTTTGGCCGCGCCGGCCACGAGCCCGTGATAGACGCCGTACAGGAGATAGAGGAGCGTGACGTGCGTCCCGGTGCGCGCCAGCGCGAAGCCCAGGTAGGTGATGGCGTACAGCGTCCAGCTCGCCGCGACGACGCCGCGCCGCGATACGCGGTCGGCCGCGGCGCCGGCGGGCGTGGCGACCAGGGCGTACACGACGTTGAAGGCGAGGAGCACCCAGAGCACGCCCGTGACCGACAGCCCCCGCTCCTGGGCGCGCAGGACGAGGAAGGCGTCGGCCGAGTTTCCGAGCTCGAAGAGCACCGACGCGAGCACGAACGCGCCGAAGCCCCGTCCGAGCCCGCGCAGCCGGATGCGGGGGCTCTGCCCGGCGGGCCGTCCTGGACCCACGTCACGGACCCACAACGCGAACACGCCGACACCCGCGACCGCGGGCACGAGGCTCCACAGGACCAGGGTGCGGAAGGTCCGCTCGGCGAGGAGCGTGTCGGCGCCCTGCAGCCTGCTCACGATCCAGAGCGTGATCAGGACCCCCACCACCGCTCCACCGGAGTCCGCGGCCCGGTGCAGCCCGAACGCGAGCCCGCGGCGCGCGCGTGGCGTGGAGTCGGCGAGGAGCGCGTCCCTCGGCGCCGTGCGGACGCCCTTGCCCACGCGGTCCCCCCAACGGATGGCCGCGATGTGGGGCCACGTCGTCGCGAGGAAGTAGAAGGGCTTGGCGAGCGTGGAGAGCGAGTAGCCCGCGACCGCCAGCCACTTGCGGGCCCCGAGCCGGTCCGACAGCCAGCCCGAGAGCAACCGCAGCAGGCTGGCCGTCGTGTCGGCCAGCCCCTCGACGACCCCGACCGCCCACACGCGCACGCCCAGCACGTTGGCCAGGAAGAGCGGGAGGACGTTGAGCAGCATCTCGCTCGAGACGTCCGTCAGGAAGCTCGTGGCGCTGGTGGCCCAGACGTTGCGGTGGAGCGGGGGCGCGTCGCGCTCGGTCACTGCAGCCCGATGGCGATTCCGATCGCGACCGCCACGGCCCCGAGGGCGACGAGGCCCAGGTAGAGGGGCCCGGCGAACTTCACCCACTCCTCGTACCGCACGCCGGCCGCGGCCAGGATGGCGAGGAGCGCGCCGTTCGTGGGGGTGATCAGGTCGCACAGCCCCGCCCCGTACTGGTAGGCGAGGATCGCGACCTGGCGCGACAGGCCGAGGAGGTCGGAAAGCGGGACCAGCACGGGCATGGTCAGCACCGCCTGCCCGCTCACGCTCGGCACGGGGACGTGGATGGCCGCCTGTGCGACGATCATTCCGAGCGCCGAGGCGAGCTGCGGCATGCTCTCGAGCGGGGTGAAGATGCCGTGGACGATCGTGTCGACGATGCGCCCCTGATCCAGCACCACGTAGATCGCCCGCGCGAACCCGATGAGGAGGGCCGCGTAGGCCATCTCGCGAAAGCCCCTCACGTAGGCGTCGGCCGTTCCCGAAAAGCCCATGCGCGACACGGCGCCGACGCACACCCCCATGATGAAGAAGGCCGCCGACATCTCGTCGAAGCCCCAGCCCCAGCGCAGGAGGCCCGTGACCATCGCGGCGAAGGTGGCGGCGACCATCGCCAGCACGACCTGGTCGCGCGGGCTCATGTGCTCCTCGAGGCTCTCCCCCGACGCTTCGGGAACCGTGCGCGTGCGCGCGGCGTGTCGCATCGTGATCCCGATCCACAGCGCCAGCGCGAGGGTGAGGAAGACGACGCGGAACTGCCACCCCGACACGGGCGGAACCTCGGAAACGCCCTGGGCGATCAGCACCTGGAAGGGGTTGATCGGGCTGAAGGCCGATCCGACGAAAGCGGCCCCGGCGCTCATCGCCACCGCCACCACCGGCTGGAACCCGAGCCTCGACGTGAGGATCATCAGCACCGGGATCAGCGGGATGATCTCCTCCTGCATGTTCTCGGTGACGCCGCCCAGCGCGAAGAAGGCCGAGACGATCGGGATGACCCAGAGGTCCCGACCTCCGAGGCTCCGGACGAGCGAGCCGGTGGCGCGGCGCAGGGCTCCGCTCTCGTCGACCACGGTGAAGGCGCCGCCGATCAGGAAGACCAGGAAGATCACCGAGGCCGCGTCGGCCATGCCCAGGGGCAGCGCGACCATGGCGTCGAAGAGGTCGACCGGGGCGGGGGCCACCTCCTGGTACGTGCCGGCCACGACGACCTCGCGACCGGCGTCGTCCTGCCTGCGGTCGAACTGTCCCGCCGGAAGCACGTAGCTCGCGAGCGCGGCGAGGAGGACGCACGCGGTGAGCAGCACGAGCGGATGCGGTACCCGGAGCCGGGGTTCGGTCATGGCGTGCCCAGGGGTCTCAGGGGAAGGGCAGGGAGCGGTCGAGCGCGCGCACGGCGGCCAGGATCGTCCGCACGGCGTCCACGAACTCCCGGGGATCGACGCGCTCGAAGTCGTCGGTGGGGCGGTGGTAGTCGGGGTGGTCCTCGACCCCGAAGTAGACGAACGGGATCCCGACCGCGTGGAAGGCGCCGTGATCCGAGGCGCTCGTCCAGTCGTCTCCCTCGGGAGCGCCGGGCCGGTCGTGGCCGAGCCGAAGCGTGAGCGGCGCCTGCTCGGCGACGTCCTCGAGGATCGGGCGGAGCGCCGGCGTGTGGTGCGCGCCGGCCGCCCACAGCAGGCCGTCCGTTCGCGAGACCATGTCGAGGTTCACGTTGAGGACGATCGTCTCCCGCGGGACCGGAGGATCTGCCACCAGGGCGCGGGCGCCCTGCAGCCCCGCCTCCTCGACGTCGAGGAGCGCCACGAGGAGCCCGTGGTCGAGGGGGCGCTCGGCCACGCGCCGGGCGACCTCGAGCGCGGCCGCGACTCCCGAAGCGTTGTCGTCCGCCCCGTTGAAGACCTCTCCTTCCCGCACGCCCCGATGGTCGAAGTGCGCGGTCAGGACGATGTAGGACGTGGTTCGCGAGCCCTCCACGACGCCGACCACGTTCTCGCCGGCGCCGCCCGGCCAGGTGAAGGGACGGCGGTACGATCCCCCGAAAGGACGCGCCCCCGCGTCGCTCAGCGCGCGAACCAGGAAGTCGCGGGCCCGCCGGCTCCCCGGGGTTCCGGGCGCCCGCCCCTCCATCGAGTCGGCCGCCAGCACCGACAGGTCCCGCAGGAGCGCGACCGAGTCGACGGCCCCGGGGGCCTGCGCGCCCGGCCCGGCGGGCACGGGGGACCGAGGGGTGAGCTGCGCGGCGAGCGTGAGAGGGGCGAGCGTGAGCGGGGCGAGCGCGAGAGGGGCAAGCGCGAGAGGGGCGAGCGCGAGAGGGCCGGCGAGGGCGACCGCGAGGGCTGGCAGCGGCTTCATCGAGGCGTCCGACGCGCCGTCAGCGGCTCGGCGGCACGAGGGCTTCGGCGGTGTACACGAGATCGCTGAGCGGAGAGTTGTCCGCGTTGCCCGAGTTCGCTGCGACGTGGATCGCCACCGTCCCGCCCCGCGGCGGCGCGCGCCACGCCACCGTCCAGCTCGTGCGATCGGTCGACCCCGTCGTCGACCCCTCCCGACTCTGGTGGGCGTACGAGACGCCCGCGCTGTCCGTGACGGCCACCCGGGCGTCGAGCGGCTGCAGCGCTCCGGCGTTGTCGCCCCGCAGCTCGCCGTCCGCGTAGCGCGACGAGAGCTCGAAGCCCGCGACCTCGGTGTCCTCGGCTTCCAGGACGACGGTGAGGACGTACTCCCGGCCCGCCTCGTAGGAGAGGGGGAGGCCGGTGACCTCGACGCGGCCTCCGAAGGCGTTCACCTCGTTGCCGATGTGGCAGGAGACGCACGAGGGCTCCCCGAATCCGCCCGTGTAGCCGGGCGGAGGGCCC
>JBFFWJ010000287.1:0-5250 GCA_041570315.1 Longimicrobiales bacterium
CTCCTGCAGTCGCTACGCGACCGGGCCGTCACGCGACTCCCGTCCCAGGTCTCGGCGATCTTTGCGGCTCAGCCGATCGATCCGCCGGCGCCTCCGACACCGGACGCGGGATACGGGGCGGGAGGCGGTCCGCCGTTGGAGCGCACGGGTCGCCTGTCTCTCCCGGACGTCTCGGGGCTCCCGGCGCGCGTCGCGGTGCGCAGGCTGCACGCGCTCGGCCTTCGCGTCGAGCGGATCGGGTTCGGCGACGTCCGCGCGAGCGACCCCGCTGCCGGCGCGCGCGTCCTGCCCGGCGACACCATCCGCCTCAGCTATCGCGGTACGACGGATGACTGAGTCGCCGCGCCTGCTCGGATCGGTGGGCGGCGTCCTGCGCGCCGAAGGCCTCCTCTTGGAGGCCGTCGGCCCGGAGGACGTCACCGTCCAGGGCGTGAGCCAGGACTCTCGGACGGTGCGCGCGGGAGACCTCTTCCTCGCTTGGAAGGGCAGCGAGCGCGACGCGCACGACTTCGTGGAGGAGGCCGCGCGGCGCGGCGCTGTGGCCGCGATCGTCGAGCGCCGGCTCGACGTCGCGATCCCCCAGCTCGTCGTCAGCGACGGAAGGCGGGCAGGAGCGCTCGCCGCGCAGAGCGTTCTGGGAGATCCGAGTCGAGCGCTGCGGGCCGTCGGCGTGACCGGCACGAACGGAAAGACGACGACGGCCGTGCTCGTGCGCCATCTGATCACGCCCGACCTGCCGGCCGCCGCGATCGGAACGCTCGGCGTGCTCGACGACGGGGGCGTGTGGGAGGGAACGGAGGGACTCACGACGCCCGGCCCGGTCCAGCTCGCGTCGTGGCTGAGGGAGCTCGCCGACCGTGGGCTGCGCGCGGTGGTCATGGAGGCCTCGTCGCACGCCCTCGAGCAGCACCGCCTGGACGGGGTGCACCTCGACGCGGCCGTCTTCACGAACCTCACGCAGGACCACCTGGACTACCATCGGGACTTCGAGGGCTATCTGGCCGCCAAGGCACGCCTGGTCGAGCTGGTCGATTCGGGCGGGTGGGTGATCGTGAACCGATCCGATCGCGCCTGGGACCGGCTCGACGCAGCCGGCCGCCGGCTCAGGACCTAGGCGATCGACGAGGCGGCGGACGTGCGGGCCTCGGAGCCTTCGCTGGACACCTCCGGCTCGAGCTTCACCCTGGAGGTCGAGGGAGAGCGCCGCTCCGTGCGCACCCCGCTTCTGGGCCGCTACAACGTGGAGAACGCGCTGGCTGCCGTGTCCGCGGCGCATGCGCTGTCGATCGGGCTGGACGCGATCGTCGAGCGGCTCGCGAGCGCGCCGCACGTCCGGGGGCGGCTGGAGGCGGTGATCACCGCGCCGTTCACGGTCCTGGTCGATTACGCGCACACGCCGGCCGCTCTCGAGGGCGTGCTTTCGGCGGTCGAGCCGCTCACCGCCGGTCGTGTCATCTCGGTCTTCGGGGCGGGAGGAGACCGGGACCGTACCAAGCGCCGCCCGATGGCGGAGGCCGTTCGGCGGCACGCGGACGTGATCGTGCTCACCAACGACAACCCGCGCACCGAGAATCCCGAGCAGATCCTCGACGACGTCGCCGAAGGGCTCGAGGGGGTCGCCTACGAGCGCTTCGCGGATCGCCGTCAGGCGATCCGACGGGCCCTCGAGATCGCCGAGCCCGGGGACACCGTGATCCTGACCGGCAAGGGCCACGAGACGTACCAGGCGATCGGCACCGAGAAGCTGCCCTTCGACGAGCCGGCGATCGTGCGCGAGTGCCTGGCCGAGCTGGGGGTGGCCTGATGCCCTGGGTGTGGACCGACTCGACCGTGCGCCAGGCCCTCGGGCTGCGCGGCGACTTGGCCGAGGAAGGCGTCCGGTACGCGGGCGTCTCCACGGACTCCCGCTCGGTGCGGGCGGGAGATCTGTACGTGGCGCTGGTCGGCGACCGCTTCGACGGACACCACTTCGTGGCCGACGCGCTGTCCAAGGGTGCGGGAGCGGCGGTCGTCTCCCGCCCCGCGCCGGGGGTCGAGGACGCTCGCGTGTATCCCGTCGACGACACGCTGGTCGCGCTCGGCCGCCTGGCCGCGTTTCGGCGGCGTCACATCGCGGCTCCCGTGGTCGCGATCACCGGATCCTCGGGGAAGACGACCACGAAGGATCTGGCGGCGGCCGGGATCGGCTCGGTGAGGCGCGTGCACGCCACGGCGGGCAACCTCAACAACCGGATCGGGATGCCGGCGACGCTCCTGGCCACACCGGAAGACGCCGAGGCCGTCGTCCTCGAGTTCGGAACGAACGAGCCGGGCGTGATCCGGACGCTCGCTCAGATCGCGCGGCCCGACATCGGCGTGATCACGACGGTGGGCGAGAGCCACCTCGAGAAGCTCGGCTCCGTCGAGGGCGTCATGGAGGAGAAGCTCGACCTCCTCCGCAACCTAGCGGAGGGAGGACGCTGCGTGGTGGGCGATGAGCCCGCGGCGCTCGCCCTTCGGGCTCGGGCGCTCTGCTCGGTGGTGAGGGTCGCGGGGTGGAGCGAGCGTGCCGACGACGACCTTCGGCCCGGCGATCCCCAGGTCGACGTGTTCGGTCGCTACGCCTTTCATTGGAAGGGCGTGCGGGTGGTGATGCCGATGCCGGGGCGGCACGCGGTCTCCAACGCGCTCGTGGCGCTCGCGATCGCCGACCTCCTCGGGGTCGCCCCGCGCGCGGCGGCTCGGGGCCTGTCGACCGCGCCCGTGGGCGCCATGCGCGGCGAGCTCCGGCGCGTCGGTGACCTCACCGTCATCGTCGACTGCTACAACGCCAACCCCCAGAGCGTGCGCGCCTCGCTCGACCTGCTCGAGCAGCAGGGCGCGGTCGCGCAGCGCGTGGCCGTGCTCGGCAGCATGCTCGAGCTCGGCGGCGCCTCCGAGGCGCTGCACCGACAGGTCCTCGAGCAGGCCCTCTCCCGGCGGATCGATCTCGTGGTCGCCACCGGCGCCTTCGCCTCGGCCGCACGGGCGCTCAACGTCGCGGACGCGCCGGGCGTGCTCGCGAGGGACGACTGGGCTTCGGCGTATCCGGAGCTGCGGACGCGCCTGCGGGGAGACGAGATCGTCCTGCTCAAGGCCTCCCGCGGCGTTGCCCTGGAAGGGCTCCTCGAGCTGCTGGAAGCCGATTTCTCCGGCCTCCCGAGCGGGCGCGAGGCGGAGGCCTGATGCTCTTCCATCTCCTTCCCGGCCTGCGCGACGTCCACGGGGTCTTCAACGTCTTCATCTACATCTCGTTCCGCGCGGCGGGCGCGGTGGTCACGTCGTTGATCATCGCCTTCCTGGTGGGTCCGCACGTGATCCGGCGCCTGAAGCGCGCGGAGCTCCGGCAGGTCGTCCGCCCGAGCGGGCCGGAGTCCCACCTGTCGAAGTCGGGCACGCCGACGATGGGTGGGCTGATCATCATCGGGGCGGCGACGCTTTCGACGCTGCTGTGGGCGGAGCTGACGAATTGGTACACCGTCCTCGCGCTGGTCTCGCTGCTCTGGATGGGCGCGATCGGCTTCCTCGACGACTACCTCAAGGTCGTCCAGAACAAGACGAAGGGCCTGGTCGCACGCTACAAGATGATCGGCCAGTGGACCTTCGGGCTCGGCCTCGGCGCGTTTCTCCTGTGGCAGCCGATCTCGAGCCATCCGACCACGTGGACCACCGTCCCCTTCTTCTCCGACGTGGCGGCCGCGTTCTCGGCTCCGGTCTTCATCCTGTTCACGGGCGCCGTGGTCTCGGGCTCGTCGAACGCGGTGAACCTCACCGACGGCCTGGACGGCCTGGCCGCGGGCCTGACCGCGATCTCGGCGACGACGCTCGGGATCTTCGCCTACGTGGCCGGACGCGTCGACATGTCCGAGTACCTGGGCTTCTTCGACCTCCCCGGGGCCGGAGAGCTGACCATCTTCGCGGCGGCTCTCGCCGGCGCGGCGCTCGGGTTCCTGTGGTTCAACTCCCACCCGGCCGACGTCTTCATGGGCGACACGGGGTCGCTCGCGCTCGGGGGCGCGCTCGGGGCGATGGCGATCCTGCTCAAGGCCGAGTTCCTGCTCGTGATCGTGGGGGGCGTGTTCGTCCTCGAGACCGTCTCGGTGATCGTGCAGACGGGCTACTTCCGCTACACACGCCGCCGCTTCGGGGAAGGGCGGCGGGTCTTCAGGATGGCCCCGATCCACCATCACTTCGAGAAGCTGGGATGGTCGGAGTCCAAGGTCGTCATCCGCTTTTGGATCCTCGGCGTGCTCTTCGCGATGCTGGCGTTCAGCACCCTCAAGGTCCGGTGAACGAGCATGCCGCGGACGCGGGTCGCGGAGCGTGGGATTGATGGAGTTGTCGGGAGTCACGGTAGCTGTCATCGGCCTCGGGGCCAGCGGCTCGGCCGCGGCCCGCTTGGCCCTCGCTAAGGGAGCGGAAGTCTATGTCTCGGATTCGTGCGAAGATGCCGCAGTTGCAGCTCGTGGAGCCGACCTCCGAGTGGCCGGAGCCTCGGTCGAGCTGGGAGGACACGACGTCGAGCGGGTGGCGAGCGCCGGATTGGTCGTCGTCAGCCCGGGGATCCCACCGGACGCTCCGGTGCTGCGCGCCCTCGCGGACCGCGGGGTCCGGTGGATCTGCGAGCCCGAGCTTGCCGCACGGTTCTTCACGGGTTCACTGATCGCCGTTACCGGGACCAATGGAAAGACCACGGTCACGCTCCTTGTCGAGCATCTTCTGCGGGTGGCGGGCTTCCGGGCGTCGGCGGGTGGGAACGTCGGCGGCGGACTGGCTCCCGCGGCGTGTGAGCTCGCGCTCGTCGACGAGCCCGCGGACTGGTGGGTCCTCGAGATGAGCTCGTTCCAGCTCGCGGGCATCGAGACGTTCGAGCCGAGGATCGGGGTCGTCACGAACCTGTCGCCGGACCATCTGGACCGGTACGAGAGCGTGGACGCCTACTATGCCGACAAGGCCCACCTCTTCGACAACGCTTCGAAGCGGAGCGCTTGGGTGCTGCCGGCGGGTGACGAGGCGGTCGCCGACCTGATCGGTGACGCGCCGGGCGCCCGATACCACTTCGGGGCCGGCGCGGGTGCCAACGCCTTCGTCGCTGACGGGACGCTGACGCTTCGGCTCGAAGCCGGGGAGGAGCCGCTGTGCGCGGTCGGGGAGCTCCCCCTGCTCGGCCGTCACAACGTCGACAACGCGCTTGCGGCCGCCCTGTCCGCCCTGCTGGCCGGGGCCCCGGCC
>JBFFWJ010000288.1:0-5213 GCA_041570315.1 Longimicrobiales bacterium
GGGCGAGGAGCCTCTCGATCCTGCCCCGGCCCACGGGCGGGTACGCCACGAGGAGGTCGTCGGTGACGGTCGCCATCACCTCGGCTTCCCGAGCGGTGGCAACCGTGAGGCCGCGTGCGCCGGCCTCCAGCTGGATTCGGGCGATCGCCAGGGACTTGTGCGTCTTGACGTGCGGCCGCCAGCGCAGTCCGTGCTCCGACGCGTACGCGACGATCCTGGCCGCGTTCGACCGCACGCGGCCGAGGTCCACGTACCCGATCGGCGTCTCGACCGCGGCCGGACCGACCCGCGTCAAGACAGGACGTCGTCCAGGGCGCGGAGAAAGTCCGGGTCGCCTTCGGCGATCGGCCCGTAGCGCATCCAGCGCAGCACGCCCTCGCGGTCGATCAGGAACGTCGCGGGCAGGCCGAGCACCTGGTAGAGCTCCATGCCGGCCATGCGCGGGTCGTGCAGGATCGTGTACCCGACGTCGTACTCCTCGACGAACATCGCGACGTCCTCGGCCGCGTCGCCGGTGTCCATCGAGATCCCGACGATGACGAACCCCTGGTCCCTGTAGTCCTCGTACAAGGACTGCAGGTAGGGTGTCTCGGCGCGGCACGGGGCGCACCAGGTCGCCCAGAGGTTGAGCAGGACGACCTGCCCCCGCAGGGAGGCGAGCGACACGGTGTCGCCGTCGAGGGTGGCGGCGGCGTACGCGCGCGCGGGCTCGCCCACCCGCGGAGGGCCGGAGCCCTCCGTCGCGGCGCACGCCGAGGTCGCCGCGAGCGTCCCGAGCAGGATCCACGTCCGAGCGCTCATTCGTCCTCCAGGGTGAGCCTCTGAACACGCACGCGCGGGCGCTCCCCGGCCACGTCCGTCCAGGCCACGAGCACCGAGCCGTCCGCCGCGCGGGCCAGCCGGGGAAACCCGCTCGCCCGGGCGGCGGACGAGCTCGTCAGGGTCGCGCTCCCGCTCACCCCGCCGGCGGACGTCACCCGGCGGACGCGCACCTCGGCCTGCTCGCCTCCCGTGCGCTCCAGCCACGACACCAGCGCGGAGCCGTCCGCGGACATGAGGACGTCGACCCGGCCCGCAGGGCTGCCGCCATCGACCTCGACGGGCGGGCCGAAGCTCCGGCCGCCGTCCGAGGAGAAGGCCACCCGGACCCGCGGGATGTCTCCGGCCGCCGTGACCCAGGCGACGGCGACGTCGCCGTCGCGCGCGGCGACGGCCGGCCCGTTCACGGGACACCCCTCGATGCGCCATCCGTCCCGGTGCACCGGGTGCCCCTCGGTCCACGCCGAGCCCACGAGCCGGGCTACGTAGATGTCGCGGATCTCGCCGTCGCTGCGGTCGCGGTAGACCACGACCGGCCCCGAAGCCGCGACGGCCGCGTCGGTCTGACAGTAGTCGCACACGCGCCCGTCGACCAGGCTCTCGGGTCCCGGCGTCCCGTCGGAGGCGACGAAGCGGTAGCGGAGGGTCATCTCAGACGTCGGCTCGGATCCGTCCGCTCCGGGGGCATACTTGCGCCCGTCCAGCCACACGAAGCCCATCCCGTCCCGCAGCGGGAGGGTCGCCACGAAGCCGTGCTCGGTCGGCGACGCGTCCTCGTGCGGCGTCCAGGGCGCAGACCAATGCTTCCCGCCGTCCCCGGACCTCACGACCCGCACCCCGTAGTCGTACCCGCCGGCCGCGCCGCGCTCGAGCCAGTGCGCCCAGAGCGTGCCGTCGGGGCCCGCCGTGACCGAGGGGAAGTCGGCCCAATTGACGAAGAAGCGCTCGCTGCGCGCGATGGTCGAGGGCTCGCTCCAGGCGCCGCCGACCCACTTCGCGAAGCGGAGCTCGTGCTCGCCCTCGCCCGCCGACTCCAGCCAGCTCAGGTACACACCGTCACCGTCGGAGGACAGGAAGGGCTCGCCGCTGTCCTCTCCGGCGGGAGAGGGCAGCTCTTCGCTGTGGACGTCGAGCGGAGGGGCCTCGGCGCCGCCGCACGCCCAAAGGGAGCCGATCAGGGCCAGGAGGGTAAGAGCTTTTTGCATGGGGACGTATTCGGTTGCGGGGCTCGCGCCGCGGCGCTTTGCTCGCGGCAGGATCCTTGCTTCTTCCTTACCTTCAAGAGTGGGAATCTCGATCGGGTTCCCCCCGCGGGTCAACGTGCCCGGAAACCTCGGGCCACGGCGGCCGACTTCCGCAACGGGGGTGCGGGATCGGGGATCCGGGCGTGTAACGGACGCCGCACCCGGGGCGTCCACCTTGTGCAAGACGGCCGTCGTCGATCGTCTTCCCGGGGGCGGGACGGCTGGCGGCAACCCTTCGACGAGGTCGTGATGACGATGTTCTTCGAGATACGCCGGATGGGCCCGGCCCTGGCGGCGGCCGTGCTCTCCGCGACCGCCCTGACCCTCCTTCCCGCCGAAGCCAGCGGTCAGTACTTCGGCCGGAACAAGGTCCAGTTCGACGACTTCGAGTTCCGCATTCTCGAATCGGACCACTTCGACTGGCACTACTACCCCGAGGAGACGGAGGCCGTCTACGACGCGGTCCGCATGGGGGAGCGGTGGTACGAGCGCTTCGCGCGCACCTTCCAGCACGAGTTCGAGAGGTCCAAGCCGGTGATCCTGTACGCGGATCACCCCGACTTCCAGCAGACGAACACGCTCTCGGGGTTCATCGGCGAGGGCACGGGAGGCGTGACGGAATCGCTGAAGAACCGCGTCATCATGCCCCTGACCGGGTCATATTGGGACACCGATCACGTCCTCGGGCACGAGCTCGTGCACGCGTTCCAGTACAACATCGCCCAGTCGCGGCGCGGCGGCGGGCTGCAGGGCCTTTCCCGGCTGCCTCTCTGGCTCATCGAGGGCATGGCCGAGTACCTCTCGGTCGGCCGCGACGACCCCCTCACGGCGATGTGGATCCGCGACGCGATCCGGCGCGACGAGCTGCCGACGATCCGGCAGATGACGCGCGAGTCGCGCTTCTTCCCGTACCGCTTCGGCCAGGCCCTGTGGGCCTACATCGGCGGCACCTACGGAGACGACGCGGTGATCCAGATCTACCGGCGCGCCCTCCGGGTCGGCTTCGAGGGAGCGATCCAGGGCGTGCTCGGGATGCCGACCGACACGCTCTCCCTGCGCTGGAAGGACAAGGTCACCGAGGAGTACCTGCCGCTCATGGAGGGCCGGGAGGCTCCTTCCGAATCCGGACGCCTCCTCCTCGCGCCCAGCACCGGCTCCGGCTCGGTGAACGCGTCTCCGTCGCTCAGCCCCGACGGCCGCTACATCGCCTTCCTGTCGCAGAAGGACCTCTTCTCGATCGACCTCTTCGTGGCGGAGGTCGAGACCGGCCGGATCATCCGCAAGCTCTCCAGCGCCAACTCCGACCAGCACATCGACGCCCTTCGCTACATCGACTCCTCCGGCACGTGGTCGCCGGACTCCCGCCAGTTCGCCTACGTGGCCTTCTCCGGCGGCGACAACCAGATCGTCATCGTCGACTCCGACAACGGGCGCGTCACCGACCGGCTCGGCTTCGAGGAGATCGGCGCGATCTCGAACCCCGCGTGGTCTCCCGACGGAAGGCACCTCGCCTTCTCGGGCTCGGTCGGCGGCATCAGCGACCTCTTCGTCTACGACCTCGAGACCGAGGAGACGACGCGGCTCACCAACGACAAGTTCGCCGACCTGCAGCCCACCTGGTCGCCCGACGGGCAGACGATCGCCTTCGCCACGGACCGGGGCCCGGAGACCAACTTCGAGCTCCTGACCTACAGCAAGTTCCAGATCGGCCTGATCGACGTCCCCACGAGCGAGATCCGCGTGCTGCCGATCTTCGGCGACGTCAAGCACATGAATCCGCAGTACTCCGCGGACGGCAGCAGCCTGTACTTCATCTCGGACCAGGACGGCTTCGCGGACGTCTACGAGGTCAGCCTGCAGTCGGGAGACATCCGCAGGCACACCAACCTCGCGACCGCGGTCAGCGGCTTCACGCACATGTCTCCGGCCATGTCGGTGGCCAGGGACGGAACGCTCGCCTACACGGTGTTCGACGAGCTCGAGTTCCACATCTACACGTCCACGGTCGACGACCCGGCGCCCACGGTGGTCGTGTCGGACGACGCGCGGAGCCAGCCCGGACGCCGCCTGCCCCCGGCGGACCCCGATCGCTTCAGCCGGATCGAGACGTACCTGGCGGACGCGCAGACGGGTCTCGTGCCCAGCGATACCTGGCGGCCCACGGACGCCGAGGACTACTCCTCGTCGCTGTCGCTCGACTACGTCGGCCAGCCCCAGATCGGCGTCGGCACCGACAACTACGGCAACTACATCGGCGGGGCCACCTCCGCCTACTTCTCGGACATGCTCGGCGACAAGGTGCTTCTGCTCGCGCTCCAGGCGCAGGGCACCTTCAAGGACATCGGCGGCCAGGTCGCCTACGCCGACCTCGGCAACCGCTGGAACTGGATGGTCGGAGCCGGCCGCATCCCCTACCTGCTCGGCGGCTACACCTTCGCGTCCGACGAGATCGGCCCGTACATCGGCCTCCAGCGGCTGAGGATCTTCATCACCTCGGCGACCGGACAGCTCCAGTACCCCTTCTCGACGACGGACCGCATCGAGTTCGGCCTGGGTCTGACGCGCTACAGCTACGACCTCGAGATCGACAAGTTCTACACGAACGGGTTCGGCCAGACGATCGGGTACGACCGGGAGCAGCTCGACGCCCCGGACCCGCTCAACCTCGTGCAGGCCTCGGCGGCGCTGGTCCACGACAACTCGTACTTCGGCTTCGTCTCGCCCATCCAGGGCAGCCGTTACCGGCTCGAGGTGGAGCAGACGCAGGGCACGGTCGACTTCACCACGGTGATCGGCGACTTCCGGCGCTACTTCAACCCGACCCGCAACCTCACCTTCGGCGTGCGGGCGCTGCACTACGGCCGCTACGGGCTCAAGCTGGAGGAGCAGACCCAGGACGGGTTCGGGCTGCTCAACCCCCTGTTCCTCGGCTTCGAGACGTTCGTCCGCGGCTATGCGTGGGAGAGCTTCGACGCCAGTGAGTGCGACGTCGGGGCCACGAGCACGAACACGTGTCCGGCGCTCAACCGCCTGTACGGGCACCGCATCGGCGTCGCGAACATCGAGGCCCGCATCCCACTGCTCGGGGTCGAGCAGTACGGCCTGATCAACTTCGGGTTCGTCCCCACCGAGCTCGTGTTCTTCGCCGAC
>JBFFWJ010000289.1:0-5209 GCA_041570315.1 Longimicrobiales bacterium
GACTCGCGGCCGCCACGGCCAACCTCGCGAGGCTGGACCTTCTGGCGGGCCGGATCGACGACGCCTCGCGTCGCGCCAGCGAGGCACGCGTGCTGTTCGACGACATGGGTGATCCTCTCGGCGTCTGCGCGTGTGACCTGAGCCTGGGAGACGTCTCACTTGCCCGGGACGATCTGAACGCGGCCGAGCGGGCGTACAGGTCCACGCTTCGAGCGGGACTCGAACGTGGCGCGGAGCCATTGCTCGGCGAGGCGTTGATCGGGATTGCGGACGTCCTGATCCGCAGGGGTCGGCCGGACGAGGCCGAAGGGCTTCTTGCGCCGACCCTCGCGTGCGAGGCGCTGGACCGAGATGCCATGGCGCGAAGGGACGCCCTCCACGCGTCCCTTGCCACCGGCGGCGTCGCCGAGTCATATCGTGGACCGCCTCTCCGGGAAGTCGCGCGGAGGGCACTGTCCCACCCGACTGGAGGATGACCATGGCGAAGGTGCTTCGATGCAGGCATATCGGCCCGGACGCGAGCTGTGAGTTCGCCGCGCGCGCCGATTCGGCCGAGGGAATACTCGAGCAGGTCGCGGCCCACGCCAAAGCCGAGCACGGGATCGACGAGGTGCCTCAGGAGTTGATCGACAAGGCGCTCGCGGCGATCACCGACGAGGACTGAGCCGGGACCCGTGACGGCGCCGCCGGGCCGCCCCGGCGCGGTCGGCCGGGTCAGCCGCGTCAGCCGCCCCGGCCGGGTCAGCCGCCGCGGCTCGCCGCCGGCGCTTCGGAGACCGCCGAGGCCGCCCGCATCCTGAGCTCGAGCTGCTCGCGCACCGCGCGGTGGCCCTCCTCGATCGCGGCGTCGGTGTGCGGCGTCGCCGCCGCGTCGGAGTTGGCGATCGAGATCCGGCCGAAGCGCCGGCGCGCCAGGACGCAGGGGCGGTCCTCGGACGGAAAGAGCGCCCACTCGATCGGGTCCGCGAGCGTGTCGTAGCTGTACGCGTAGCCGTGCGGCCACCGGTTCACGGTGATCGCGACGATGTCGCGGGCGGCGTCGAAGCCCGTCCCCGCCAGCCCTCGCGCGAGCTGGTCGCGGATCCGGCGCTCGAACGTCTCGAAGCTCGTCTCCAGCAGGTCGCGGCGCCCCTGCCGGTGCTGCTCGCGCTTCGGCTTGCCGGGGTCGCACGGCGTGCGCGTCATGTGCAGCGCCATCGGGTCGCGCGGCGAGCGCGGAGGGCGGTAGTCGCCGATCGCGGGCGCGCGCCCGAGGCTGAAGCCGGTGTGGTACATCCCCGGGCACGTCACGCTGCGCACGCCGAGCTCCGCGAAGGGGACCCAGTTCCGGAGCGCGACGCTCGTGTACACGATCGGCATCTTCTCGCCGTATTGCAGCGCCTCCTTCTGCTCGGGGGCGAGCTCCGGGCAGAGGTAGGGGATGACCGGGTGCCAGCACGCGAGCACGACGTGCTCGGCGGATACCGTTCGGGCGCGCCCGCCCTGCACGTACGTGACCTCGACCGCGCCCGGTCCGTCGGGGCTGCCCTCGTGGACGACGCGCACCGCGGTCGAGTCGAGGCGGATGCGCACCGGCTGCCCCGGCCGGTCGAGCCGCCCGTAGTCGAGCCGGGCCATGATCGAGTCCTCGAGCGTGCTGCCGGGAAGCGCCTCCGGGATCATCTCGCGCACGAGGAGGCGGGCGATCGTCGCGTTGCCGTCGGGCAGGTCGATCGTCGGCCCGCCGCCCTCCTCGCGCTCCCTCCCGTGCTGCCCGCCCCCGACGTGCAGGAGCGGCCCCACGCCCGAGAAGGGCTCGAGGCCGAGCTGCTGGAAGCCCGGATGGCCCTCGGCCCAGGCGTACAGCGCCGGGTACGCGTCGATGCCGACGCAGAACAGCCCCTTGGGCCGGTCGTCGAGCCAGGCGAGCACCTGGGGGTGCATCCCCGCGTCCTCGAGCCAGCTCCGGTAGCTGATCCTGGCGAGCCGCTCCTTGCGCCCCCAGTCGTCCAACGCCTCGAGCGCGCCCGGCGGCACGCCCTCGGTGTAGAGGCGCACGAGGTCGCGCTGCGCCTCCGCGGCCATGGGCGAGCGGGCGAGCCAGGCGGCCAGGCGGGCCGCGTCCGGGCCCCCGCGGGTGGGGCTGCCCTTCACGAGGCGGTCCTCGCCGAAGGTCTCGCGGGCGAAGAAGGTCGCGCTGTCGAGGTCCCACGACGCGTAGAAGTCGTCGCTCGTGCGGTCGTACGCGTACGCCTCGCGCCAGTCGATCCCGACCGAGCGCAGGAGCTGGGCCGCGACCGTCCCGTAGTGCTCGACCGACTCGATGTTCGACGTGCCGCCGTTGAGCAGAAGGGTCGTGCCGTCGTGGGTGAACTCGTTGCGCTTCGCGTGGCCGCCGAAGTCGTCGTGGTTGTCGAGGATGAGCGTGCGCGCGGCCGAACCGGCCGAGGTCTGGAAGAAGAAGGCCGACGACAGCCCGCTCAGCCCCGCGCCCACCACCACCAGGTCGTAGCGCTCGCCGGTGGGCTCGGGCGTGCCGAAGCCCGCCCCGTCGCGCAGGCCGTGGGCGACCTCGAAGGAGCCGGGGTGGCTGCCGCGCAGCCCGGTGCGCGCCGGGGGGTAGGGCTCCTGGCGCGGGCGGGAGCGCCATGCGACGGGGCCCCCGAGCCGGTCCGGCCCGAGCGCGGCGCCGGTCAGGGCGATCCCCACGCCGCCCAGGAAGTCCCGCCGGGTGATGTCCCGGCCCATGCCGAGCTCTCGGTCGCTGCCGCGCTTCATCGGCCCAACATGGGCGCCCGCGCGGTGTCGGGCCAGCCGGCCCGAGGGGGCGCCCGAGCGGGCGGACGCCGTCGCGTGTCTCCAGATGGAGCCGGTGGCTCTATGTTTAGGGCTTCCTGGCCCGGGCGGCCGGCACCGCGACGCTCGCGGCGCGGCCTCGGCCCCGCCCCGAGAGACGGCGGCGGCGGCGGCGCGCCAGGCCACTCCCAGCACGGTGGAGCGCGCGATGAGGTCGATGAGAGTGCGAGTTCGGCGGATCGCCGTGATGGCCGTGACGGGGCTGGTCGTGGGGGCGCCGGCCGCCGCGCAGTCCATGGAGGGCGTGGGGCTGGTGCCGACGGGCCTGCTGCTGCGGCAGATGCACGGCGTCAAGCGCGTGCTGATGATCGGCGCGCACCCGGACGACGAGGACACGAGCCTGCTGACCGTGCTCGCCCGGGGCCTCGGGGCCGAGACCGCCTACCTCGCCCTGACCCGCGGGGACGGAGGCCAGAACCTCATCGGCGGCGAGCTGTGGGAGGGCCTCGGGGTGATCCGCACGGGCGAGCTGGAGGCGGCCCGCGCGCTCGACGGCGGGCGGCAGTTCTTCACGCGCGCCTTCGACTTCGGCTTCTCCAAGAGCGCCGAGGAGGCGCTCTCGCTGTGGCCGCGCGAGGAGCTGCTGCGGGACGTGACGTGGGTCGTGCGCTCGTTCCGGCCGCACGTGATCGTGTCGGTCTTCAGCGGGACGCCCCGAGACGGGCACGGGCAGCATCAGGCGGCCGGCATCATGGCCCGAGAGGTCTTCGAGGCGGCCGGCGACCCCGCGCGCTTCCCCGACCAGCTCGAGCGCGGGGTCGAGGCGTGGGCGCCGGCGAAGCTCTACGAGTCGCGGCGGCGGTTCTTCGGCGGCGCGGTGGGCGCGGATCCCGACGCGATGCTCGTCGAGACGGGCGGGCTCGATCCGCTCCTCGGGCGCTCGCTCTTCCAGCTCTCGATGGAGAGCCGGAGCCAGCACCGCTCGCAGGACATGGGCGCGTCCCAGCCGTTCGGCCCGCGCGAGACCGGCGTCCAGCTCGTCGCCTCGCGGGTCGGCGGGGAGGACGGGGGGCTCTTCGCGGGCGTCGACACGACGCTGATGGCGGTGCTGGACGGGCTGATCCCGGACGCGGCCGAGGCGGCCCGGCCTCACCTGGAGGCGTACGTCGCGGCCGCCGAGAGGGCGCAGGCCGAGCTGGGCCCCGACCCGAGCGGGATCGTGCCCCACCTCTCGGAGGCGTTCGATCACCTCGTGCAGGCCCGCCGGGCGGTCCTGGGCACCGGGGACGCGGAGTACGAGGCCGCGCTGGAGCAGAAGCAGGCCGTGGCCACCCGCGCGATCCTGGCCGCCTCGGGCATCGTCTTCGACGTGCGCGCGATGGACGACCTGGTCGTCCCCGGCCAGACCGTGGAGGTCCAGGCCCAGCTCTGGAACGGAGGTCCGACCGACGTCCTCACGCCGGGGCTGCAGTTCGTGTCCCGCCAGGCGCTCGGGCTCGACTTCGTCTCGCTGCAGGGGCTGGGCCGGGACGGCACCGTTGCCTCGGGGACGCTCGCGACGTGGACCTACCGGCTCACCCTCCCGGCGGACGCTCCGGCCTCGCGGCTCTACTTCCTGCGCGAGGGCCGGGACGGCGCGATGTACCGGTGGCCGGACGACTCGGCGGTCTGGGGGCTGCCACGCGACCTCCCGCCGCTCGAATGGGCGCTCACCTTCCGGCAGGCGATCGGCGGCCGGCAGGTCGGCACCCGCGTGGTGGCCTCCCGCACGTGGCGCTACGTCGGCGTCGATCCGGCGAGGGGCGAGTTCGACAAGCAGGTGCTGATCGTGCCCGAGCTCTCCGTGGACGTGCGGCCGGACGGGATGGTCTGGCCCCAGGGCCACGCGGGGGAGCGCCCGGTCACCGTCGTGGTGCGCTCCGAGGCCGAGGGCGGCTCGCGCGGCACGCTCACCTTCGAGGCTCCCCGCGGCTGGACGGTGGAGCCGGCGAGCCGGCCGTTCGAGCTCGAAGGGGCCGGCGCGGAGCGCACGCTCGCCTTCGCGCTTCGGCCGGACGGAGCCCCGGGCGCCGGGGAGTACGCCTTCCGCGCCGTCGCGCGCACCGAGGACGGGCGCTCCTTCACCGAGGGCGTCGCGCTGATCGACTACGAGCACGTGCCCCGGACGGCGATGTACTCCGACGCGCCCGCGTCGGACACGGTCGTCCAGGTCGAGGTCGCCGACGGCCTGCGCGTGGGCTACGTGATGGGCTCGGGCGACGACGGGCCGGAGGCGATCCGGCAGATGGGCGCCGCCGTCGAGCTCCTCGACGAGGACCGGGTGCGCCGCGGGGACTTCGACGCCCTCGACGCGGTCGTGCTCGGCGTGCGCGCCTACGAGACGCGCCCGGACCTCCAGGCGGCGAGCGCCCAGCTCCTGGACTTCGCGCGCGCC
>JBFFWJ010000290.1:0-5209 GCA_041570315.1 Longimicrobiales bacterium
GATCGCCTCCCCGGATGCGAGCTTCGGCAGCCAGGTCGTGCGGTGCTCCTCGGAGCCGAACGCGAATATGGGGTACATGACGAGGGCGCCCTGCACCGAGCAGAAGGAGCGCACCCCCGAGTCGCCCCGCTCGAGCTCCTGCATGATGAGGCCGTAGGCGACGTTGTTGAGGCCCGCGCAGCCGTACTCCTCCGGTAGGTTCGCGCCGAGCACGCCGAGCTCCGCCATCTCGGGGATCAGCTCCCGCGGGAAGGTGCGCTCGATGTACGCGTCGCCGATGATGGGCATCACCCGGTCCTCGACCCAGGTGCGGACCGTGTCGCGGACCATGCGCTCCTCCTCGGAGAGGAGCGAGTCGATGTCGTAGAAGTCGATGCCTTCGAAGCGGGCCATCGTCGAATCCGTTCTTTGTCCTGGGACTGGTTCGCCGTCCGGGCGGGGACGGCACGGAAGCCGGCGCCGAGGGGTGCCGGCAGTGGAATCTACTCGGACCGGGCGTCGCCGGGAGTGGTCGGCGGCACGGCGTCGACCGCCCGCGCGTTGCGGAAGCGCATGGCGCCGTACACGATCTCGCGCGCCACCTTCTGCCCGATCCAGATCGCGGCCGCGACCGTGGCCATCCAGCCACCGACGACGAGGTCGGTCGGCCGGATCGCGATCCAGACGTAGAGCGCGATGACCACCCCGAACGCCAGGCCGCCGACCCATCCCCACCAGGAGGCGCGCGCGCGCGCGCGGGCGCGACACCGGTCGCACCACAGCATCCGGTCGAGGTACATCTGGTCGTAGACCTCGAGACAGCGGACGCACGTCACCTCGTCCGGGTAGCGGTCGCGCCAGGTGGGCCGCTCGCGACTCATCCGCTCAGGCGAGCGCGCGCACGAGCGCGTCGGTGAACTCCACGGTGGTGGCCGTGCCGCCCATGTCGACCGTTCGGGCCGTGTTCTCCCGGACGACCCGATCGACGGCCCCGCGGATCCGACCCGCGACCTCCGCCTGGCCGAGGTGCTCGAGCATGAGGCAGGCCGACATCAGGAGGCCCGTCGGGTTGGCGATCCCCCGCCCCGCGATGTCGGGGGCGGAGCCGTGCACGGCCTCGAACATCGCCGCGTCGGTCCCGATGTTGCCGGCCGGCGCGAAGCCGAGCCCGCCCACCAGCCCGGCCATCAGGTCGGAGAGGATGTCGCCGAACATGTTCTCCATCACGAGCACGTCGAAGCGGTACGGATCGAGCACGAGCTGCATCGCGGTCGCGTCGATGATGCGGTCCTCCCACTCGATGTCCGGATAGTCCTTCGCGACCTCGTGCGCCACGTCCAGGAAGAGCCCCTGGGTATACTTGAGGATGTTGGCCTTGTGCGCGAGCGTGACCTTCCGTCGTCCGTGCCGGCGGGCGTACTCGAAGGCGTACCGCGAGATCCGCTCCGCCCCGAAGCGGGTGATGATCATCACCGACTCGGCCGCGGCGCGGGGATCGCCGTGCATGCCGATGTAGTGCTCCACGCCGACGTACAGGCCTTCGGTGTTCTCCCGGATCAGGACGAGGTCGATGTCGTCGTAGCGTCCGCCCGGCACGATCGTGCGCACCGGCCGCACGTTCGCGTACAGGTCGAAGGACTTGCGCAGCTCCACGTTGATCGACCGGAAGCCCGTGCCCGAAGGCGTGGTGAGCGGGCCCTTGAGCAGGACCCTATGCGCGGCGACCGAGTCGAGCGTCCGCTGCGGGAGCGGGTCGCGCAGCTCCTCGAGGGCCGCGACGCCGGCGAGCTGCACGTCGTACTCGAGGTCGGCGCCCGCGGCGGCCAGGACCGCGAGCGTGGCGTCGGTCACCTCGGGGCCGATTCCGTCGCCGGGAATCACCGTGATCGTGTGAGCCATGTTCAGCGTCATCGGTTCGTGAAGCGGGGATTGTACTCGAACTCGGTCCGCGCCTCGCCCCAGCGGACGAGATCCTCGAGCAGCGTGACCTGTCCCGTCCCGTCGCGGCGGGCCCTGCCCGCGATGTTGAGCGAGCGGCGCCACAGCACGTCGGTCAGCTCACCGCGGGCGAGGAGCGCGCTCGCCACCTCCGCTTCGCCGACGTGGGTGACGAAGCGCACGCCGGCCAGCCCCGGGTAATCCTCGAAGAGCTGCCGCGTCCCATCCGAGAAGAGGAAGACGTAGGGGCCGACCTTGGCCCAGAGCGCCCCCCCGCGACGAAGCTGCCAGGGGTCCTGCTGGACGTACACGGTCCCGACGTTGCCCACGACCTCGGCCTCCACGCCCGACCCGTACTCGTAGTACGTCTCGACGTCCTGGGCCGACGGCACCGTCAGGTCGGCCGGCTCGGGCAGGCAGCCCGCCGGCAGCAGCAGCGCCGCCGGCAGCAGCAGCGCCGCGGCGGCAAGCTTCACCGGTCCTCCATGCCTCATCAAGCCCCCTCGCATCGATTCGTCCGGGCGATCGCGGTCGTGTCAGCCGACGTACCACAGCAACGTCCGCGCCATGCGCTCGACCGCCGAGGCCAGCGCGCGCGGGTCCTCGCGCGGGAAGTCGCCCCCCTCCTCGACGCCGAACCAGACGACCTGGCCCGTGCGGGCCTCGACCAGCGCCATCGTGAGCCGCACTCGCGGCGTGCCGTCCGCGACCTGCAGGTTCCGCTCGAAGGACGCCGCGACCGGGATCAGCACCGCGTCCGCGTCGACCAGCGCCGCCAGGCGCCGAAGCTGACCGTAGAGCGGATCGCCCACCCGCCTCACCTCGGCCAACATGAACTGCCCGACCGGGAGGTTGCGCGTGCGCGCGTCGACCCCCGGGGCGCGCGCGAGCGCGCTCTCGAGCTCCTCCTCCGCGATCCACTCGACGTCGCGCCCGATGTCGAGGAGCGCGAAGGCGATCTCGGCGTCGGGGTCTCCGACCACCCCGACGACCTGCTGGACCGGCAGAACGATCACGCGCCGACCCCTCAGGTCGGGGGGCGAGCCGCGCATCTCGCCGGGCTGGGGCGGAGCCGCCGGCCGCCCTCCGCAGGCGCCGGCCAGGACCACGCAGGCGAGGGCCAGGCGTAGCCCCGTCATCGTGCTTCTGTCATCGCGGATGGGCTTCGCTCGGAGGCGGGGTCGAGGGTCGATCGGGCGGCTCGGCCCAAAGGTAGGCAGAGGCCGCGCGGGGTTGAACCACCGGGCACGCGGAGCCCACGGAGGCGGCGCCGGCGTCAGCCCTCCTCGTCGCGGTCCAGCTCGAGCGCGGCGGAGTTGATGCAGTAGCGAAGCCCCGTGGGCCGGGGGCCGTCGGGAAACACGTGACCGAGGTGGCCGTCACACGCCGCGCACAGCACCTCGGTGCGCGTCATGAACCACGAGCGGTCGGGCTTCTCGGCCACGTTGGCCTCGCCGATCGCCTCGTAGAAGGACGGCCATCCGGTTCCCGAGTCGTACTTGGTCTCGGAGGAGAAGAGGGGCGCGCCGCAGCCGCGGCACCGGTACACGCCGCTCGCCTTCTCGTCGTGGTACCTGCCCGTGAAGGCTCGCTCGGTACCCTTCTTGCGCAGGATCCGGTACTCCTCGTCGCCGAGGATCTCCCTCCACTCCTGATCGGTCTTGTCGACACGGCCGGCCACGCTTTCCCCCCGTCTCCGATGTCCGCTGCGCACGTCACAAACCCCGCTCGGGCTCACCGGGTCCGCGCCGGAGGTCGGACGCCGGCCGTCGAGCTCGGGGGCCGGGCGCTCCAGGTCCGCTTCGCCCATTGACATGGGAGGCCGCGCGCCCCCGATTGGCCGGTCCCTCGAGACCCGCACCGGAGCACCCGATGAGCGACTCCCTCGTCCGCCACGAGAAGTGGGACGAGATCCCCCGAGAGACCGTGACCGGCGACATCGCCCGCCGCCTGTTCACGGGAGAGCGCATGATGCTGGCGCACGTCTTCCTCGACAAAGGGGCGATCGTGCCCAAGCACGCGCACGACAACGAGCAGCTCACCTGGATCCTGGAGGGCGCGCTCAGGTTCTGGATCGGGGACGAGGGCAGCGAGGGCTACGAGGAGATCGTCGTGTCCGCCGGCGAGGTGCTCTACATACCGTCGAACGTCCCCCACAAGGCGGAGGCGCTCGAGGACACCTTCGACGTCGACGTCTTCAGCCCGCCCCGCCAGGACTGGCTCGACGGGACCGACTCCTACTTCCACGACCGCTGAGCATGGACCTGGGGCTGAAGGGGCGCGTCGCGATCGTCGCGGGATCGAGCCAGGGCCTGGGGCGCGCCATCGCCGACGCGCTCGCCGCCGAAGGCGTGGACCTGGTCGTGAACTCGCGGAGCGCGGAGAAGCTCGAGGCCGTGCGGGCCGAGATCGGGGAGGCGACCGGAGCGCGCGTCGAGGCCTTCGCCTGCGACCTGACCGATCCGGCGGGCCCGACGGCGCTCGTGTCCGCCGCCGAGCGGGCGTTCGGCCGCGTCGACGTCCTCGTGACGAACACGGGCGGGCCGCCCGCCGGGATGTTCGAGGACCACCCGGCGGAGGTGTGGCGGGAAGCGATCGCCCAGAACCTCGAGAGCGTCGTGAACCTCGTGCGGGCCGCGCTCCCCGGAATGAAGGAGCGGCGGTGGGGCCGAATCGTGAACGTCACCTCGATCTCGGTGAAGCAGCCCGTCGCCGGCCTGATCCTCTCGAACTCGATCCGGGCCGCGGTGACCGGCTTCGCCAAGACGATCTCCAACGAGGCCGCCCCCTTCAACGTGACGGTCAACAACGTGCTTCCCGGGTACACCCGGACGGAGCGGCTCGTGCACCTCGCGGAGGCGGTCTCCGCGCGCGACGGCAAGGCGATCGACGAGGTCTACGCGGGATGGGAGTCCGAGATTCCGATGGCCCGGCTCGCCGAGCCGCCGGAGCTCGGCGCCGTGGCCGCGTTTCTCTGCTCGGAGCAGGCCTCGTACGTGACCGGACAATCACTCGCCGTGGACGGCGGCTGGATCAAAGGACTCTTCTGATGGGCGCTGTGGGATTCAACGAAGCCGAGTGGATCTGGAAGGACGGCGATTACATCAGGTGGCACGACGCACGGGTGCACCTGCTCTCGACGGCCGTCCAGTTCGGGACGTCCGTCTTCGAGGGGGTGCGCGTCTACGAGACGCCGCGGGGCCCCGGCGCCGGCGGGACGCGGTCGCAGCACGCCGCCCATCGGCACGCCGTCGGTGTAGCCTCGCTCGACGAAGCCGAGGCCGGTAGAGCA
>JBFFWJ010000291.1:0-5166 GCA_041570315.1 Longimicrobiales bacterium
GGTCGGCGTCGACGACGGTGCCGAGAAGCTCGAAGGGAGCGGGCTGCTGCTGGGCCCGTGCCCCTCGCGTCGCGAGCAGCAAGGCGGTCACCGCGAGGATGACGGCCGCGGCGATCGTCGACGCGGTGCCGAAGCCTCGGGTCCCGAGGTCGTTTCGTGAGTTGATCATCATCCCCCCTGTTCCTCATCGCCCCCGGCGGGCGCCGCCGGCGCGGCCCGACGCCGCAGCGCTCCGGAGGAGCAACGCGTGTGCCGCAAGGCCGCGCGGGGCGCGCGCGGGTCGCTCGGGGCTCGCTATCTCCCTGTCTGGGAGCGGCTTGGGGGTTCGCCGCACCTCGACGAGCGAACGCGCGAGGTGCAGACGGGCCGGTCGGGCATCGTCCACTTCTCAGGGCACGCCGCCGTCGGCGCGGGGACAGCAGGAGCGCCGGCGTGGCTCACGGGGGCGAGGCGGGAGCCGTCGGCCGGTGGATGAAAAAGCGAGCGACGGCAGGTGCAAGCACCCACCGCCGCTCTTGGCACGCCCCCCCAGGGCGTGTTGCCCACCCGTGCTGGCGTGGGACTTTGTGCCGGCCGGACGACCGAGGTCGAACCAAACCGGCACAAAGCGTCAGGCCGATTTCCGCTCCTGCTGGAAGTCGAAGATCATCGAATCCTTCACTTCCGCAAGAGGCATGCCGCCGTGCGGGATAACTCTGGTGACATCGCCGTCAATATACAAGGGATACGCCCACTGCCCGTAGCGGATGACCTGAATCAGCTTGGGCTCGTCGGACCGCGCGCCCGGCGTCACCGGCTCGGTGATCGCCCGCCAGACCCGGTCGACGAGCGACATGCGCTCGGAGACGGAGTCGGCCCAGAGGGCGAGGCGGATGCGCTTGCGCTCCTGGAGGGAGAGCGACCGGACGACGCGGCGGTGTCCGGGGAAGGCGTGGGACAGCAGGAACGCGACCGCCTCCGCCTCGGGGACCGGCTCGAGGCCGTGATCGTGGTATCCGGGCGTTCGGACCCTGCGTCCGTCACTCAGATCGATGTAGCCATCGGCCGCTACCCGCATGTTAGCCCCCCGTTACCGGTTCGTTTCGTGCGACGTGGAGTGGACAACGCCGGGAACCGGGACAAGTCCCGTGCCCGCGCGGGGAGGGCTCGTCGTCCTCCGGCGTCGAAGCCGTAAATGATTGTGGCGTTGAAGGTTGGGGCTGTGCGGGGCCCCGGCCGCACGCGCGCGGCACGCGGCGTGACCTGCACGCCCGCTTCCGATGCAGGCAAAATTTGCCGAGCTTGGCCGGATGAGCCGAAGCGGTCGGGACGAGCTGGGAGCGCACGTGTCCTCGAGCGGCGGCGTGCACCTCGCCCCGGAGCGCGCCCGCATGATCGACGCCGTGGTGCTCCAGCTCTTCACGAAACAGCCCAACCGCTGGGCGGAGCCGGCCGTCGACGCCGAGACGGCGGACGCCTTCGCCGAGCAACGCGCGCGGCAGGGGATCGCGGTCGCGGGCGCGCACGACTCCTACCTGATCAACCTGTCCTCCCCGGACCGGCGCCTATGGCGGATGTCGCAGCGCTCCTTCCAGGCGGAGCTGGAGCGGTGCTGCCGGCTGTCGCTGGACTTCCTCGTGACCCACCCCGGCAATGCCACCGACCACGAGCTGGAGGCGGGCCTCGACCGTAACGCCCGAGGCGTGGCGGAATCCCTCGAGCAGGTGGACGGGCCGACCCGCGTCCTGCTGGAGCTGACCGCCGGCAGCGGCAGCAGCGTCGGGGGCTCCTTCGAGAACCTGCGGGCGATCATCGACCGCCTTCCCCCGGGCGTGCGCGACCGGGTGGGCGTGTGCATCGACACCTGCCACGCCTACAGCGCGGGGTACGACCTCGTCGGGGACTACGACGGAGTATGGGCCGACTTCGGCGATACGATCGGCTTCGAGCGGCTGGGCCTGATCCACCTCAACGACTCGAAGCACGGGTTCGGCACGCACAAGGACCGGCACGAGTCGATCGGTGAGGGGACCCTCGGACCGGAGCCGTTTCGCCGCATCATGCTCGACGAGCGGCTGCGGGATGTGCCGAAGATCCTGGAGACGCCCAAGGGCGACGATCCCGTCGCGGGGGACCGCCGCAACCTGGGCGTCCTGCGCGGCTTCAGGACGGGCTGACCTCAGGCCGCCGTCCGCTGCTCCAGCATTCGGACGTGGAGGCCGCGGTCGTCGGGATCCGTCACCTGGATGCCGTAGCGACGGCGCAGCGCGAGCGCGATGCCGAGGATGGCGCCGAAGCACACCACCAGGACCGGACCCGTCGTCACGTCGAGGGCGAAGGAGATCCCGAGGCCGAGCACGATGGCCACCGTGCCCGAGGCCCACGCGATCAGCAGGGCCCGCATGAAGCTGCGCGTGTAGAAGAAGGCGATCACGGCCGGGATGACGAGAACGCTGAACACCATGAGCACGCCCGCGATATGTACCGAGGAGGTGATGGTGATGCCGAACGTCGCGTAGAAGACGAAGTCCCAGCTGCGCAGGCGGGTCACCTGCTCCGGCGCGAAGGTGATGGCCAGCATCGTCCGGCGCAGCGCGTAGTGGAAGGCCATGATCACGCTGTACGACAGCGTCACGCTGAGCACGGTGGGCCAGGTGACCCAGATCAGCGCGCCGGTCATCGTCTCGCGCAGGTGCTCGGTGCCCTCGGCGGAGAAGCTGGAGATCAGGATCACCGCGGCGGAGGCGACCACGAAGGTGATGCCGATGATCGCCTCCTGGGGCACGGGGGAGTCGTCGAGGCGGCTCAAGGAGAAGATGAGGGCGCCCAGGAGCGTGAAGCCGAAGGAGAAGACGTACCCCATCGCGGACCCGTGCTCCGCTCCGAGCATGAAGGCCACCGTCGCGCCCAGGGCCGCGATCTGCGCGAGCGCGAGGTCGACGAAGATGACCTCCCGCTGGATGATGTGCAGCCCGAAGTAGGCGTGGGTGAGGAGGATGATCATGCCCGCCGCGAAGGGCGGGAGAAGCAGATCGAGCACGGTCGTGAGCGCCTCTAGCGTGGTCTCGTCATGAGCGGACGGCTGCGACGAGCTCGGTGACCCACAGGTCGACGAGGTCGAAGTACGTGTCGAGGCCCGGCCTGGCGCCGGTCTGCATGGGCACGATGACGGCCCGTGCGTTGCCCCGCTCGGCCACGGTCTCGACACGGCCGCGCTCGAAATAGCTCGCCGCGAGCAGGACGGACAGCCCCTGCTCCCTCATGAGGTCCAGGAGCCGGGCGACGTGGCGCGGCGTCGGGGCGATCCCGGGGTTCGATTCCACGTAGTCGACGCACGTGACCCCGAAGCGGTCCTGGAAGTAGATCCAGTTCTTGTGGTAGCAGACGATCTCCCGTCCCCGCAGCGGCTCGGCCTGGGCGAGCCAGCCGCCGAGGAAGCTCCGGAGCGGGCGGCCCTCGAACTCCTGCGAGTCCAGGAACGGGAAGAGCGTGCCGTTGAGCGCCAGCTCCTCGAGCGTCTCGCCCCCCAGCATGTCGACGAGCGGCTCGCCGAAGACCCGGGCCCGCATCTCGCGCTCGAACTCGGCCAGGCCCGCGTCGAAGTGCGCCGTCCGGTCGGGTGCGACCCGCTTCAGCCCCCGCGCGATGTTCCGGCCGACCTGGAGGGCCCTCAGCGGGTCGGTGTGCAGGTGCGGGTTTCCGAAGATGTGCACGTCGCCCTGGCTTCGGTCCGCCGCCGGGGGGACGTCGAGCAGCTGGATGCCCGTGTACGCGGTGACGTACCCGGGGGCGCCCTCCATGACCTGCCGGTTGCCGGCCCGGTCGAGGAGCGCGGGCACCCAGAGCTCGAGGTCCAGGCCGGTGGTGATGAAGAGGTCGGCGCGGCGAACCTCGAGCGCGTAGCTCGGCTTGGGTCGGACGAAGTGGGAGTCCTCGTTGGGGTCGGCGATCGAGACCACCTCCACCTCGGCACCGCCGATCGACGTGGCGATCGCGGCGTAGACCGGCAGGCTCGCGACCACGCGCACGGGAGCGCGCGCCTCCTGGGGAGGCTCCGGAGCCGAGCCCACCGCTGCGGCGATCCCCCCGGGCGCTGCGAGGAGCGCGGCCAGGGCCAGTGCGTTCGTCTTCATCTCGTGTCTCCTCGGGCCTCTCAGTAGGTCGCGTGCTTGTGCGGGCCCATCGCGAAGGTGGCCTGCACGATGAACATCCCGCTGCCATCTCCGCCCTCGATCCCGCTCAGGAAGTCGTACTCGGCGCGGATCCGGACGAACTCGCTCTGCCACCACGTGAGCGTGGGAGAGAACAGCCACTGCCGGACGTCGGGCTCCAGCGGGTCCGCCGCGCGGTCGAGCCTTCCGCCGGCGAGCCACTGCCGGGACAGTCGCACCTCCGCCATCGTCCAGAAGCCGCTCACGCTCCGGGCGCGCTCCGGCCCCGCCGGGTCCGCGCTCTCGCCCTCCTCGAGGCCCGCGAGCCTCATGAGCCCGGCGCGTACGGTCACGCCCCGCTGCCTGGCCCTTGCCGGGGGAATCCAGTTGAACGCCATGTCCGCGCTGTACAGCCGTCGCCTGAAGGAGCCATCCTCGTCCTCGAAGCGCCCTCCCAGCCAGGAGCCTCCCACCTCGAGATCCACCGAGCTTCCCAGCTGCCAGAAGCCGTTCACCCGGGTAAGGTAGCTGGGTCTGCTGGCCTCGCCCCACAGCGCTTCGTTCTCGCTGCGCGCGACCTCGAAGGCGAGCTGGTACGTGCCCGCCGACCCTCCGCCGAACGGGGCCAGCCAGGTCACGGACACCCCGGTCTGGGCCAGCGCCTCCTCGCCCACGAACGCGAGGTGCGGGAGCGATCGGCTCTGGAACGGAAGGGCGTGCGCGTGCCACCGGTTCAGCGTCGTGAGCTGTTGCTGGAACTTCCCGAGCTTCACGCCGAGGCCCCCGGGAAGGCTGACCCACTCGACGTAGCCTTCTTCGATCTCGAAGCCCTCCCCGTGGCCCCCGTGGTCTTCTTCCTCACCCTCCCCTCCGGCGTCGGCCCCGTGGGCGTGACCGCCGAAGGGCGACACCTCGGGACCCTCCCCGTGTCGGGAGATGAAGAGCGCGGCTCGGGAGAAGGGATCGAGCGACGACAGCAAGGACAGCTCGAACTCCCTCGGAAAGAAGTTGTCCGCGCCGGCGTCGTCGGGGTCGA
>JBFFWJ010000292.1:0-5155 GCA_041570315.1 Longimicrobiales bacterium
CCACGGGCGCCGGATCCGCTTCGTCATGCGCGATGACGCCTATCAGCCGTCCCGGACGGTCGCCGCCGTGCGCGAGATGGTCGAGCGGGAGCGCGTCTTCGCGTTCGTCGCCGGCGTGGGCACGGCGCCCGGGCGCGCGGTGATGGACTACCTGATGGAGAACGAGGTCGTCTGGGTCTCCCCGGCGACGGGCGCGACGCACTGGGGGTATCCGCCGAAGCGGTACGTGTTCGCCCAGTACACCCCGTACTTCGACGAGGCCGCCGTGCTGGTGGATCACGTCGTCGGTGAGCTGGGCAAGACGCGGGTCGGCGTCATCTACCAGAACGACGACTTCGGCGAGAGCGGCCTGGTGGGCGCCCGCCTCGCGCTCGAGAGACACGGGCTCGGCGTCGTCGAGGCGGTGTCGGTGGAGGTCGCGGACACGGACCTGAGCTCGCACGCCGTGCGCCTGCGCGAGTCCGGAGCCGAGGCCGTGCTCATGTGGCTGACCCCCCGCCATGCCACGATCATCGTGGGCACGGCCGGGCGGCTGGGCTACGAGCCGCAGTGGCTGGCCAGCTCGGTGCTCGCCGACACCGAGCTTCTCCACGAGCTGACCGAGGGCGCCTGGGAGGGCGTGATCTACACCGCCATCGGCGAGCTTCCCGGCTCCGGGCACCCGCTTCTCGAGGAGTACGTGGAGTTCGTTCGCCGCACCCAGCCGGACGAGCGCGTGAGCGAGTTCCTTCTCGGGGGGTTCCGCTACGCCGAGCCGCTCGTCGAAGGCCTCCGCAGGGCGGGCCGCGACCTGACCACGGAGAGCCTCGTCGCCGCCCTCGAGACGCTGGACGGGTATCGGGGAACCGGTCCCCCGATCACCTTCGGGCCGGATCGCCGCCAGGGGACGCGTGCCATGTTCCTGGCGCGCGCCACCCGGGACGGGGGAGCCGAGCGCCTGACCGACTGGGTCGAGTCGGGCATCGACATCCAGGAAGCGATTCGAGCCCTCGAGGGCGGCTGAGCCTCGCCGGTCCCGGTCCCCGGGGCGGGCTTCCGGCTCTCCCGGGGGTAGAGCACACGGTGCAGGGCGCCGGCAACAACGTGCGCCCGAGGTCTCCCCATGATCTCTCATGCTTTGTTAGGTCAAAGCATGTTGCGCGTTGTGATACAATAGTTTGCACGAATTAGTTCTGTGGAAGCTCGAAGCTGGTTCGCTCCTTGCTCGCGATGTCGACGTCCGAATGTCACGAGCACCCCAAGAGCATGGAGGCCCGGATGGATGCCTCCCCGTGGACGCCAGCGCACGGCAACGGGCCCGACCTGGACGCAGCTTCGAAGGGCGGCTACGTCCGCAATCCGGCGCAGGCGTGGCTGATCGAGGCGTTGCCGACGCCCCTCCACCTGTCCGTGCAGAGCCCCATGAGCAGGGCCATCGCGACCGCCGTGTACGCGATCCTCACCGTGGCGTTCGTGGCCCTGACCCGGTGGCTCGCCGGGGACCTCGTCTGGGTCCTCGCCGACCTCGGCATGAGACGGTGGCTCGGGCCCGCGACCATCGCGGGCACCCTCGTGCTGGCCGCCGCGGCCGGCGCTTCGCTCGCCCTGCCGCTCCGTCCCTTCCTGCCGCCGAAGCGATGGCGGCTGAGCGTGGGCGCGCTGTCGTGCTCGGTATGGCTCACCTGCGGGGTTTGGCTTCTGCTCGATCCGTAGGGCCGAGCGCAGGGGCCCCTGGCCTCTACCCCTCCTCCTCCACCGCCTTGCGCAGGATGAGCTTGTGGGCGCGCAGGCGGAGCGCGTTGATCCGGATGAAGCCGCGCGCGTCCTCCTGGTCGTAGCCTCCGGCGACGTCCATCGACGAGATCTCCTGATCGTACAGTGAGCTCGCCGACGTGCGGCCGCGGCAGATCACGTTGCCCTTGAAGAGGCGAACGCTCACCGCGCCGTTGATGAGCTGCTCGGACTGATCGAACGCCGCCTGGATGAAGTCCATCTCGGGGGAGAACCAGAACCCGTTGTAGATGATCTCCGAGAAGCGGGGCGAGAGCATGTCGCGCAGGCGAAGGACCTCGCGGTCCATGGCGATGCCCTCCAGGTCGCGGAGCGCGTGGTGGAGGATCGTCCCGCCCGGGGTCTCGTAGACGCCCCGGGACTTGATGCCGACGAAGCGGTTCTCGACGATGTCGATGCGACCGATCCCGTGCTCTCCACCCTTCTCGTTGAGGTAGGTGAAGAGCGCCACGGGCTCGTGCAGGTCGACTCCCTCGTGCTCGCACACGACGCGCACGGGGACCGCGTCCTCGAAGTGCAGCGTCAGGTCGGTGGGCGCGTCCGGGGCGTCCTCGAGCGAGCGCGTCAGCTTGAACATGTCCTCCGGTGGGATGGCGCTGGGGTCCTCGAGCATGCCCGCCTCGTACGACCTGTGCATCAGGTTCTCGTCGCTGGAGTACGGCTTCTCCGCCGTCGCCTCGACGGGAATGCCGTGCTCCCTGGCGTAGGCGAGAAGATCGGAGCGGCCCTGGAAGCGGCGCAGGAAGTCCCGCTCCTTCCAGGGGGAGATCACGTCGAGGGTCGGAGCCAGCGCCGCATAGGCGAGCTCGAAGCGGACCTGGTCGTTGCCCTTGCCGGTCGCGCCGTGCGCGACCGCCCGAGCCCCGTGCTCGAGGGCGATCTCGACCTGCCGCCGCGCGATGACCGGTCGCGCGAGAGAGGTGCCGAGGAGATACCGGTTCTCGTAGACGGCGTTGCCCGCGATCGCGGGAAAGATGAACTCGGTCACGAAGTCGTGCCGAAGGTCCTCGACGAACACCTTCGAGGCCCCCGTCGCGCTCGCTCGCTCGGCCACCTCGTCGAAGTCCTCCTTCTGACCGACGTCGGCCACGTACGCGATCACGTCGAGGCCGCGCTCGAGCAGATCCTTCAGGATGCAGGCGGTGTCCAGGCCCCCGCTGTACGCGAGGACGACTCTCTTCTTGCTCACGAGGCTCTTCGGCTCCGGGGTCGGGGTGCGGCACGGGGGTCGACCGCACGGGTGGGGCGTGCACGGGTCTGACAGCCGGGAAGGGTGAGGGATCGGCGTCGCGCGCGCCACCTCCTGGCTCGGGGCACGCAAGGGCGTCGGCGTCGATCCGCGAGGGGCACCGGTGGCACGGGGGCCCGTTGCGCCCCAGCTTCGGGGGCGGGCGCCCCCGCGCCTCGCCCCGGGACCGCACCACCGAGAGGACGCGGCATGACGACGAGATCACGCGTGACCACGCCCAGGGCGGCTCCTCGACGCGACCTCCCCCAGGCCCGACGGGCGTCGGCGCTGCTGCTGGTCGGGCTCGCCTTCGCCCCATCGGCGTCGGCCCAGCAGGGGGCGCGCGACGGGGCGTGGCCGGCATACGCGGCCGACGGGGGCAGCACCAAGTACTCGGCCCTCGATCAGATCGACCGCGCCAACGCCTCGGAGCTCGAGATCGCGTGGCGGTGGAGCGCGGCCAACTTCGGCCCCGAGCCCGAGCTCAACTACCGGGTCACCCCGATCATGGTCGACGGCGTGCTGTACGCGACCGCAGGGTACCGGCGTGCCGTGGTCGCGATCGACGCCGCGAGCGGCGAGACCCGGTGGATCTATCGAATGGACGAGGGCGAGCGCGGCGACTTCGCCCCGAGAGCGAACTCGGGGCGGGGGGTGTCGTACTGGTCCGACGGGGACGACGAGCGCGTCTTCGCCGTGACTCCGGGCTTTCATCTCGTCGCCCTCGACGCTCGCACGGGTCGTCCGGTCCCGTCCTTCGGCGAGCGCGGGGTGGTGGACCTCAAGCAGGGCCTCGACCGGCCCGTCGACCCCGTCCGCGCCGCGATCGGCTCCAGCTCGCCACCGGTCGTCTCGAACGGCGTCGTCGTCGTCGGCGCCGCGCTGCTCACCGGCCTCGCCCCGGAGAGCCGGGAGAACGTGCCCGGGTTCGTGCGGGGCTACGACGCCCGCACGGGGGAGCGCCTGTGGATCTTCCACACGATTCCGCAGGAGGGGGAGCTCGGGGTCGATACCTGGGAGGGGGGCTCCTGGCGCTACACGGGCAACGCGGGCGTTTGGCCGCCGTTCTCGGCCGACGACGAGCTCGGGCTCGTGTACCTCCCGGTCGAGGCCGGCACCGGCGACTACTACGGTGGTCACCGCTTGGGAGACAACCTCTTCACGCAGAGCCTCGTGGCCCTCGACGTGCGCACGGGGGAGCGGCGGTGGCACTTCCAGATGATCCACCACGGGATCTGGGACTACGACCCGCCCGCGCCGCCCGTGCTCGCCGACGTCGTGGTCGACGGGCGAACCGTTCGGGCCGTGGCGCAGGTCACGAAGCAGGCTTTCGCGTACGTCTTCGACCGCGTGACCGGCGAGCCCGTGTGGCCGATCGAGGAGCGGCCGGTGCCGGCCAGCGACATCCCCGGCGAGCGGGTGTCCCCCACGCAGCCCTTTCCCACGAAGCCTCCGCCCTTCGACCTGCAGGGTCTGACGGTGGACGACCTCATCGACTTCACCTCGGCGCTGAGGGCCGAGGCGGCGGAGATCGCGTCGCGGTATCGCACGGGGCCGCTCTACACGCCGCCGTCCCTGGCGGAGGCCGAGGACGGCACCAGGGGTCTCATCCAGTCACCGGGGCAGGGCGGCGGCGCCAACTGGGAGGGCGCCTCGCTCGATCCGGAGACCGGCGTCCTGTACGTGGCCTCGATCACGCGGCCGATCGTCCGGGGGCTGTTTCACGACCCGGACCGGTCGGACATGGACTACGTCGACGCGCGCTGGAGGCTCGACGGCCCCCAGGGCCTTCCGCTCGTGAAGCCCCCGTGGGGCCGGATCACCGCGATCGACCTGAACTCGGGGGACCACCTCTGGATGGTTCCCAACGGGGACACGCCCGAGCGTATCCGGAATCACCCGGCGCTGGAAGGCGTGGAACTGCCGAATACGGGCGTGACATCCCACCCGGTGACGATGGTCACCGAGACACTGCTGATCGCGGCCGAAGGCTCCGCTGGCGAGTCCGTGCTCCGCGCGATCGACAAACAGACCGGAGAGCGGGTCGGAACTGTTGAAATACCGGCTCCCGGCCAGTACGGGATGATGGGCTACCAGCACGAGGGGCGGCAGTACGTCGTCGTTCAGATCGCCAGCGCCACCCACCCGGGGTCGTTA
>JBFFWJ010000293.1:0-5136 GCA_041570315.1 Longimicrobiales bacterium
CGCGTTGGCGCCGGACGAGGGGGCGGAGCCGGAGCCGCAGCCGGAGGTGGTCGACGTGGATGCTTTGGCGCCGGACGCGGAACCCGAGCCGGAAGAGGTAGTGGTCGACGTGGACGCGTTGGCGCCGGATGCGGTCCCGGAGCCGGACGTCATCGACGTGGACGCGTTGGCGCCGGATGAGGAGGCGGAGCCGCAGATCATCGACGTGGATGCCTTGGCGCCGGACGAGGATGCGGAGCCGCAGGTCGTCGACGTGGACGCGTTGGCGCCGGACGAGGTCCCGGAGCCGGACGTAATCGACGTAGACGCGTTGGCGCCGGACGAGGCGGCGGAGCCGGAGCCGCAGCCGAAGGTTGTCGACGTGGACGCCTTGGCGCCGGACGAGGTCCCGGAGTCGGAGCCGGAGGTCGTCGACGTGGACGCGTCGGCGGCGGACGAGGAGCCGGAGCCGGCGGCTCCGGTCGTCACCCGCACGCTCGCCGACCTCTATCTGAAGCAGGGTTTCGTCGACGAGGCACTCGACGTGCTGCGCCAGCTGGAGCGGATGACGCCGGAGGCGGAGGATGTCCGGCTGCGGATCGCCGAGCTGGAGCGCGGCGCGGCGGCGGCGAGCGAGACGCCCGTGGGCGGGGATTCCGCGACCGAGAGCGAGGAGGTCGTGCCGGAGGCGGACGCATCGCACGACGCGGGGGATGACGTCGAGGCGGCTGCGCGCGAGCTCGCGGAAGGGGGTCCGGGGGAGCACGATGTGGACACGCCCTTCGCGTGGACGGAGCCCGAGGCGACGCCCGAGGCCTCACCGCGGACCGACGGGCCCCGCATCGGCGAGTACTTCGAGGGGCTCCTGTCCTGGGAGCCCGGAGAGGGCTCGTGAGAATCGGTGTCATCCATGGCCCGAACCTTCGACTCCTCGGCCGGCGTGAGCCCGAGGTGTACGGGTACGACACGCTCGACGACGTGAACGGTCGCCTGACGGAGCTCGCGCGAGAGCTGGGAGCGGAGCTCGAGTTCTTCCAGTCGAATCACGAGGGAGAGCTCCTCGACTTCATCGAGGAGGCCGCCGGGAGCGTGGACGGCTTTCTCATCAACCCGGGTGCGCTCACCCACACGTCGGTGGCTCTGCGCGACGCCCTGGCCGGCGTGGGCCGACCCTTCGTCGAGTGCCACCTGTCGAACACCGCGGGACGCGAGCGCTTCCGACGGCACTCGTACCTCGCGGGGGTCGCCTCCGGCGTGGTTTATGGGTTCGGCGCGCAGAGCTATCTTTTGGGCCTCCGTGGCCTGGTGGCCCGGCTCGGCGACACCTGACCGCCGACTCACGAACTCCAACCGAGGGGTCGCATGGCCAGCACGGCCGACTTCCGGAATGGAATGGTCATCGAGATCGACGGGGATCTCTGGGCCATCACGTATTTCCAGCACGTCAAGCCCGGAAAAGGCGGGGCCTTCGTGAGAACGAAGCTCAAGAACGTCCTCACGGGCGCCGTCGTCGACAAGACGTATCGGGCGGGAGAGAAGGTCAACGACGTCCGACTCGAGCGGCGGCCGGTCAACTACAGCTACACCGACGGGACGCTCTACTACTTCATGGATGCCAATACCTACGAGATGATTCCCATAGCAGGCGACATGCTCGGCGAGGACCAGCTCAGGTTCCTCAAGGAGAACATGGAGTGTGAGGGGCTCGTGCATGACGGTCGCGTCATCAGCGTCGAGCTCCCGCAGTTCGTGGAGCTCGTCGTGACCCAGACGGATCCGGGCCACAAGGGCGACACCGCCCAGGGCGCTACGAAGCCGGCCAAGCTGGAGACGGGAGCGGTGATCAACGTCCCGCTCTTCGTCGAAGAAGGGGACGTTCTCAAGATCGACCGACGTGAGGAGAAATACCTCTCGCGGGTCAACCTATGATCGACTTCGACTTCATCGACCGGCTCCTGAAGGCGTTCGACCAGAGCGGCGTCGACTCGCTCGAGATCGAGCGGGGCGGGACCCGCGTCCGGATGTCCAAGACGCCGCCGGTGCAGATGGGCGCTCCGGTCCCGCTCGCGGCCGTGCCGGCCGCTCCCGCGCCCGCTCCCGCGGCCCCACCGCCCCCGGCGGAGCCGGCTACCGCGGCCCCCGGTGAGCCGTCGACCTCCGGCGACACGGACGGCCTGCTCGAGATCACGTCACCGATGGTGGGCACGTTCTATCGCGCGCCCGCCCCCGATGCGCCCGCGTACGTGGATGTGGGGGGGCGCGTGGCGCCGGGTGACACGCTGTGCATCATCGAGGCCATGAAGCTGATGAATGAGCTGGAGTGCGAGGTCTCCGGCACGATCCGGGAGGTCTGCGTCGGGAACGCCCAGCCGGTCGAGTTCGGCCAGGTGCTCTTCCGCGTCGACCCCAGCTGACACGTCCGGGCCGCGCCGCCCCACCCTGGCGCGAACGCGAAGCGTCGTGACCGGTGGGGGTGGCCGGCCCAGGAGATAAACACTTGTTCCAGAAGGTTCTGATCGCCAACCGCGGAGAGATCGCGCTCCGCGTCATCCGCGCGTGCCACGAGCTGGGTGTCCAGACCGTCGCCGTCTACTCGGAGGCCGATCGGGAATCCCTGCACGTCCGCTTCGCGGACGAGGACGTGTGCATCGGACGGGCGCCCGCGTCCGACAGCTACCTCAACGTGCCACGGATCATCGCGGCCGCCGAGGTGACCGGCGCGGAGGCGATCCATCCGGGCTACGGCTTCCTCGCCGAGAACGCCGACTTCAGTGAGATCTGCGCCCGTTCCCAGATCGCCTTCATCGGACCCACTCCCGACCAGATCCGGTCCATGGGGGACAAGGCCACCGCTCGCAGGACGATGATGGAGGTGGGAGTCCCGACGGTTCCGGGGTCCGAGGACGTGGTGAAGACCCTCGAGGAGGCCCTGCCGGTCGCGGAGGAGATCGGGTTTCCGATCATGATCAAGGCCTCGGCGGGCGGTGGGGGGAAGGGCATGCGCGTCGCCAAGGACCGGGAGGTGTTCGGCGGGCTCTTCTCGGCGGCCCAAGCCGAGGCGAGGGCCGCCTTCGGGAACGAGGCGGTCTACCTCGAGCGGTGCATCCTCAAGCCCCGCCACGTCGAGATCCAGGTGTTCGGGGACCGACACGGGCGGGTGATGCATTTCGGCGAGCGGGACTGCTCGATCCAGCGCCGCCATCAGAAGCTCGTGGAGGAGGCCCCGTCGCCCGCGATGACCCCGGAGCTGAGGGCCCGCATGGGGGAGGCCGCGGTGCAGGCGGCCGAGGCGATCGAATACGTGGGAGCGGGCACGGTCGAGTTCCTCCTCGACGAGGACGGCTCGTTCTACTTCATGGAGATGAACACGCGGATCCAGGTCGAGCACCCCGTGACCGAGGTCACGACCGGAATCGATCTGGTCAAGGAGCAGATCCGCGTGGCCGCGGGGGAGCCGTTGGCGGCTCCGGAGCACGTCGAGCACCGGGTGCACGCCATCGAGTTCCGGATCAACGCCGAAGATCCGGATCGGGGCTTCGCGCCCGGGCCCGGCACGATCCACACGTTCCATCCTCCGGGCGGGCCGGGTGTCCGGCTGGACACGCACGTGTACGCGGGGTACCGCGTGCCCCCGCACTACGATTCGCTGTTGGCCAAGCTGATCGTCAGCGGCAACACCCGGGAGGAGGCGATCGTCCGGGCACGGCACGTGCTGGATCAGTTCATCATCGAGGGCGTTCCGACCACGATCCCGTTCCTGCGGCGGATCGTGAAGGACGAGGCCTTCGTGCGAGGGGACGTGGACACCGGCTTCGTAGCCCGCAAGATGCAGCAGGAAGGCTGAGCGCGATGAGGATCTACACCTATTTCACGGTTCCCGAGGTCGACGCGAGCGCGATCGGCGAGGCGACGGTCGTGGTCATCGACGTGGTGCGGGCGACCACCACGATCATCGAGGCGCTCGCAAACGGCGCCGGCGCGATCTTCCCGACCTCGTCGACCGAGGACGCCGTCAAGCTCGCGTCCTCGCTGGGGCGCGACGACACCCTGCTGTGCGGTGAACGGAAGGGGCGGAAGGTCGAGGGCTTCCACCTGGGAAACTCACCGCGCGAGTTCACCGCCGAGGCGGTGACGGGCAAGAAGCTCGTGATGAGCACGACGAACGGAACGCGCGCGCTCGCGACGGGGCAGGAGGGGGCGCGCCTCCTGCCGTGCGCCTTCACGAACCTCGGCGCCGTGGCCGCGGCCGTGGCCGGGGACGAGCGCATCGCGATCATCTGCGCGGGGCAGGAAGATCGCTTCTCGCTCGACGACGCGCTTTGCGCGGGGCTGTTGATCCGCCGGGTCGTGGAGTCCGAGGAGGACGGCTACGACCTCAACGACGCGGCCCGCGCGGCCCGGGCGTTGGCGGGCTTCCGGAAGCCGACGCGCCGCTTCCTGGAGGAGACGGCGGCCGGAGCCGAGCTTCTCGGGATCGGGCTCGGCGACGATCTGGACATCTGTGCCCAGGTCGACCGCCACGACATCGTCGTGGAGATGAGCGACCAGGCGGTCACGCGGTCAGGGGCGTGACGGTCCAGGAATGGTGAGCACGGAGCAGCGTCGGGAGATCGTGGCGGTCGGCCTGCTGGCGGTCGCCCTGTTCGTCCTGCTCTCCCTCCTGCCCGTCTCGCTCCTGGGAGAGCGTGGGCTCGAGTGGTTCCCGTCGGGCAACATGATCGGACTCGTGGGGCCGACGATCCTCACGCTCCTCATCGAGCTCCTGGGCGTGAGCGCCGGGCTGGTCCCCCTCGTGCTCACCCTGATCGGCCTGCACGCGGGCGCCTGGGTCTCGCGGGATCAGATGCTGCGGCTCGGCCTTCTCTCGGGGGGGCTCCTCCTGCTGGGGTCGGTCACGGTCGCGGTGGTGTCCCCCAGCCCTCCGCTGGCCGGCTGGCTCGGGACGACGCTGGGCGCTCCGCTGGTCGGCCTCCTGGGCGGCTTCGGCGCCGCCCTCGTGTGCGGGTTCGGGCTCGTGGCCCTCTCGGTGGCGACGATCGGGTGGAATCCGCTCCGGTCGTTGGGGTCGGGAGTGAGGGTCGGCGGCGACGTCGCCGGTCGGACGGCCAAGGCGCTGGCCGAGAAGGGCAGGGAGTTCGCGGAGGCGAGGGCTCAGGC
>JBFFWJ010000294.1:0-5131 GCA_041570315.1 Longimicrobiales bacterium
CCTCGAGCGCAGGGAGGCGTCGGGCTCGTAGCGCGTCTCGCGCATGCCGAGCGGCTCCCCAGGAAGTAGTCGCTGCCGCTCTGCTGTCCCCGACCCAGCCACGCGCCCCAGACGGTGACCCCGACCAGGTAGGTGATCAGGACCACGAAGTCGACGGGCGTGAAGCCGGCCATGCTCACGTCACCGACGCCGGGCGCGCCGGGCAGGCGCGCGGCAGGGGTCCCTCCGGGTCCGGGAGGGCGTCACCGCGCCCGCGGAGCCACGCTCCGGTCGGTGATCGCCAGCACGACCGCGTCGTGCACCGCGCGGCGCAGCGGTCCGATCTTCTGGTTCGCCCGGGTCGGGTGGACCCGGTTCGTCAGCAGCACGACCCACAGGTCGAGCTCCGGGTCCATCCAGATCGAGGTGCCGGTGTAGCCCGTGTGCCCGAACGCCTCTTCGGTGAAGTAGTCCCCCGCGGACGAGCGCTCCGACGGCGTGTCCCACCCGAGGGCGCGGGAGGCGGAGTCGTCGAAGCGAGCCGTGAACTCCTCCAGCACGGCCCCGTCCACGAGCCTGCGCGACTCGGTCCTTCGCACCGGGCAGGGCTCCCCCGGCTCTCCATCCGGAGTGCACGCCGGCGCGACGCCCTCGTTCAGCATCATGCGCGCGAAGACCGACAGGTCCACGGCGGTGCTGAAGAGACCCGCGTGCCCGGCGACGCCGCCCATCGCGTCGGCGTTCTCGTCGTGCACCCGGCCCCAGACCAGCTCGTTGCGCCAGATCGTGTCGATCTCGGTCGCGGCGATCCTCGAGCGCAGGGAGGCGTCGGGCTCGTAGCGCGTCTCGCGCATGCCGAGCGGCTCCCACAGCCGCTCGCGCAGGAGCTGGTCGAGCGGCTGCCCCGAGATCTCCTCCAGGACCCAGGCCAACGTCATGATGCCGATGTCGGAGTAGGCGGTACGGGTGCCCGGCTCGTACTCGAGCGCCTCGTTCGCCGCGGCGTCCTTGTAGGCGTCCAGGCCGGAGATCTCGAAGTACCAGGTCCGGAACGGGGTCAGGCCGCTGCGGTGGAGAAGGAGCTGGCGCACCGTGACCTCCTCCTTGCGCGGATCGCCTTCGGCCCACCAGGGCAGGTACGGGGCCACGGCCGCGTCGAGGTCGAGCGCACCCTCGCCCGCGAGCATCATCGCGGCGGTCGTCGTGCCGACGACCTTGGACACCGAGGCCAGGTCGAAGATCGAGGTCGGCGTGACCGGGCGGCCGCTACCCCACGCCAGCTCTCCGAAGCCGCCGAGGGAGACGAGCCGGCCATGTCGCCCGATCGCCAGGGCGGCGCCCGAGGCGGCCGAGTCCGCGATCGCGGCCCTGACGATGGAATCGACCCGGGCCAGGGCCTCCGGCGACATCCCCACGGAGGCCGGTTCGGCGACCGTCTGAAAGGCCCCGCGCGGGGCCCCCGCGCTTCGCGCGACGATGCCCGCGGCCACCACCGGATCATCCACCGCCGCGGTCATGACCCGCTCCGTCGACTTCTCGCGGTCGAGGCCGTGACCGAAGGGGTGGTACGGCGGCAGCGGAATGGGCAGCCGACCCGAGATCGCCTCCTCGCCGAAGAGGGCGGCGAGCGCCGCCCGCTGCGAGACCTCGCGATCTCCCCAGGCCAGCAGGTACGTGCCCACGCTCGGGGCGGCGGAGAGGAGGTAGGGGTTCCCGAAGGAGACGAGAACCGTGGGGCGCACGTCGGCGCTCTGCCGCAGCAGCGTCCGCAGGGGCTCGGGCAGCGCCTCCTCGCCCGACCCGGCGGCCGCGGACACGTAGGCGCTCACGATCACCCGGTCCACCTCCTCCAGCGTCTCCGCAGCCCGTGCATACGCCACCGAGTCGCTGCGCTCGTCGAGCCGGATCTCGGTGACGTCGGCTGCACGCTCCGGGAGCCCGGCCGAGAAGGCCCGACTCGCCCAGAGGCGGGTCGAGGGCGCGTACACCAGGTGCGCCGTCGGCTCCAGCGAGAGCGGGTCCAGCGGGATCAACCCATCCTCGTCCCTGGCGAGCGTGATCGAGCGGGACGCCGCCGAGTCGGCGAAGGCGAGATGCCCGCCCGATCCGACGACCTCGTGGACGCGCTCCAGCGACACGAAGCGATTGCGGTGCAGCCCCACGCGCGCCTTCAGCTCCAGGATCTTGCGGGCCGAGGCCTCCAGGCGGGTCCGATCGAGCCTGCCGCTCTCGACGGCCGCGACCACCGCGCCGACGGCCGCGGGAACGTCCTTGGGAGAGAGGATCACGTCCGCCCCGGCCTCGACCGCCCGGACGGACGCCTCGCCGATCCCGTACATGTCGGTGATCGCCCTCATGGTCATCGCGTCCGTGAGGAGCAGGCCGTCGAAGCCCAGGTCGCCCTGCAGGAGCCCCGTCAGGAACTCCGGCGCCAGCGTGGCCGGAGGACCGCCCGCGCCGAGCACCCCGGGCACCTGGACGTGCGCGGTCATGATCGCGTCGACGCCCTCGTCGATCGCGCGCACGAAGGGCACGAGCTCGAAGGCGTCGAGCTTGGCCCGATCGCCCTCGACCACCGCGAGCCCCACGTGCGTGTCGACCGACGTGTCTCCGTGGCCGGGAAAGTGCTTGCCGGTGGTGTAGGCGCCTCCGGCGCGCGCGCCGCGCACGAACGCCGCTCCGAGGCGCGAGACGAGCTCCGCGTCACCCCCGAACGACCGCGTGGCGATGACCGGGTTGTCCGGATTCGAGTTCACGTCGAGGACGGGCGCGAAGAGGAGGTGCACGCCCGTCGCCCGCGCCTCCACCGCGGTGATCCGTCCGTACTCGTAGGTGAATCGCTCGTCCCCGATCGCGCCGAAGGCCATCGTCGGCGGGAAGTCGGTGCCCCCGCCCTGGGGCAGCATCGACGGCAGGGCGTACGAGCCGTTGATCCGCATCCCCGGCCCCCCGTTCTCGAAGTCCGCCGTCACGAGCAGCGGCACCTCGGCGAGCTCCTGGAGCGCGTTCAGCTTCGCCACGTAGGCGTGCGGCGTGCCGATCGAGGGCGACACGCCTCCGATCCGGTCCTCGACGACCCACGCCCGCAGCGGCTCGAACTCGGGTCCGGTCGGCGAGACGTAGCCTCCCGGGATCCACTCGATGACCAGCTGTCCGACGAGCGCTTCGAGCGACAGCCCGGCCAGCGTCCGGTCGACCCACGCGCGCGCTTCGGGATCGAGCCCGTCGGTCGGAGCGAGGGGGGGCGGTGCCGGGGCGGGCCCCGAGGAGCAGGCCGAGAGCCCGAGGAGGAGGAGCGCGACCGGAGGTGCCCGGTGGCTACCGGGCACCGGCCGCCCTGTCCCTCATCGGGATGCGGATCCCGTCGCCGATCTCGAACAGCGGCGGGATGCGGGTGGGCACGCGGCCCGCGATCGCGAAGCGACCGAGCATGGCGCCGGCCGCCGCCCGCTGGCTCGCCTCCGAGCCGTTCCACGCCAGCATGTACGCCTGCACCTCCGGAAACTCCGTGATGAGATACGGGTTGCCGAACGACACCACGACGTGGGGCGTCCCGATCCGGCGGATGCGGTCGATGAGCTCCACGAGCTCCTCGGGGATCGTCGACGAGCCCGAGATCGAGGCCGCCGTGACGTACGTGCCGATGATCACCAGCTGCGAGTTGCGGGCCCGCCGGATGACGTCCGAGTAGTCGTCGTCCGTCGACTCCCCGTCGAGCTGGGCGGTGGCGAGCCGTGGATACGTCTCGCGCAGCGCCTGGTTGAAGTACCGGCCCGCGAGAAGATCCGAGCTTCGGCGATAGGTCACCGACATGACCCGGGCCGAGCGCGTGCCGGCCAGCGGCAGCAGGCCGCGATCGTTCTTGAGCAGCGTGATCGAGCGCTGCGCGATCCGGTCCGCCACCTCGGTGTGGGCGGGTACGCCGACGACGTCGGAGACCCGCTCGATCGGGACCAACCGCTCGACGTTCAGCCCGAGGCGCTCCTTGGCGTCCAGCAGGCGCAGCACCGAATCGTCGATGCGCCGCTCGTCGAGCCGGCCCGTCCCCACCGCCTCCACGATGCCGTCGATCGCGCCCTGGACCGAGGCGGGCATGAGGATCACGTCGTTTCCGGCCTCGATCGCCCGCACCGCGGCCTCCCCCGAGTCGTGCTGCCGCGAGATCGCGGCCATGTCCATGGCGTCGGTGAACACGATGCCGCCGAAGCCCATCTCGTCGCGAAGGATCGTCGTCAGCACCAGCGGCGACAGCGTCGAGGGCTCCCTGACGCCGCCGTTGAGCGAGGGCACCGAGATGTGCGCGGTCATGATCGCGCCCATCCCGGCCTCGACCGCCTCCTGGAAGGGGCGGAGCTCGATGGAGTCCATGCGAGCGCGGTCGTGGCGGATCACCGGCAGCGCGACGTGCGAATCGGTCTCGGTGTCACCGTGCCCGGGGAAGTGCTTGCCCGTCGCGATCGCCCCGTTCTCCTGCACGCCCCGGATGAAGGAGATCCCGAGGCGCGACACCAGCCGCGGATCCTCCCCGAACGAGCGGACGTTGATGATGGGGTTGTCCGGGTTGTTGTTGACGTCGAGGACCGGCGCAAACGGCACGTGGATGCCCACGGCTCTCGCCTCGAGCGCCGTGATCCGGCCCATCTCGTACGCCAGCCACTCCTGACCGGCCGCGCCGACCGCCATGAGCGATGGAAAGTCGGTGGCCCCGCCCAGGTCGATCGTGCCCGGCACGTGCACCGCCCCTCTCATGCGGAAGCCCGCGCCGGTCTCCAGGTCGGCCGCCACCAGCAGGGGGATGTCGGCGTGACGCTGCAGGTCGTTGAGCTTCGCCGCCACCTCGATCGGGGTGCCGACCGACATGATCACGCCGCCGATCCCGTGCTCCTCGATGTGCTCCAGGATCCTCTCGTGGCTCGGCGAGCCTTCGGGAGCGTAGTCGCCCAACACCCACGGCATGATGAGCTGCCCGACCTTCTCGCGGAGCGAGAGGGACTCGAGGGTGCGCTCCGACCAGCGGCGCGCGTCCGTCGGCGCCTCATCGACGACCCGCCCCAGCTCCGCCTCGAGATCGCGCACCCCAGGCTCGGCGCCGCGAGCCCCCTCCTCCCCCCCCGCCCCGTGCCCACCCTCGATCGAGCCCTCCCTCTCGCTC
>JBFFWJ010000295.1:0-5108 GCA_041570315.1 Longimicrobiales bacterium
CCCGCGTGGCCGCCGGCGCGGCGGCGGCGGCCAGGTCCGGGACGGCTGCGTCCCAGTCGGGCGGCAACCCGCCCACGATCGCGTGCTCGAGCTCGGCGGCCAGCTCGGGCAGCTCGCTGCGGTAGACCGAGAAGCGCGCTTGCCACGCCTGCTGCATGCGCTCGCCCTTCACCGCGCACTCGCCCCAGTGGTCGCGCGCGGACGCCTCGACGTGGAACGGGTCGAGCGACGGATAGCCGAGGTTGCGCTTGGTCGCCTCGACCTCGGCCTCTCCGAGGGGCGCGCCGTGCGCGGCGGAGGTCCCCGCCTTGCCGGGGCTTCCGAAGGCGATCGTCGTGCGCAGGACCACCAGGCTGGGCCGGCCGGTCTCCTCCTTCGCTTCCGTGATCGCGAGATCGATCGCCTCGAGGTCGTTTCCGTCGTGCACCTCGACGACGTGCCATCCGTACCCCTCGAAGCGCCTGCCCTGGTCCGTCGAGGTCGAGAGCTCGGTGCCGCCGTCGATCGTGATGCGGTTGTCGTCGAAGATCCAGATCAGCTTACCCAGCCGCTGATGCCCCGCGATCGCCGCCGCCTCGTGGGAGATCCCCTCCATCAGGTCGCCATCGGAGCACAGCGCGTACGTGAAGTGGTCGATGACTCGGTGCCGCTCACGGTTGAAGCGCCCGGCCAGCCAGCGCTCGGCCAGCGCGAAGCCCACCGAGTTGGCCACACCCTGCCCCAAGGGTCCCGTGGTCGTCTCCACCCCCGGGACATGGCCGAACTCGGGATGGCCCGCGGTGGGCGAGCCCCACTGCCGGAACCTCCGGATGTCCTCCTCCGCCAGATCGTAGCCGCTCAGGTGGAGCAACGCGTACAGGAGCATCGACGCGTGGCCCGCGGAGAGCACGAACCGGTCACGGTCGATCCACGCGGGATCCCGGGGATTGTGCCTGAGATGCCGGTGAAAGAGGACGTACCCCACCGGCGCCAGGGCCATGGGCGTGCCCGGGTGCCCCGAGCTCGCCTCCTGAACCGCGTCCATAGACAGGACGCGGATCGCGTCGATCGCGAGCCGCTCGAGGCCGGTCATCCTACGACGAAGTTCACGAGGCGGTCCTTCACGTAGATCACGCGGCGCTCGTGCATGCCTTCGATGTGGCGCTGCACGTTCTCTTCGGCGCGGGCCATCGCGATCACGTCGTCCTCACCCGCTTCCTTCGCGACCTCGACGGAGGCCCTCAGCTTGCCGTTGACCTGGACGGCGATCGTCACCGTCTGCTCGACGGCCTTGGCCTCATCGAAGTCGGGCCAGTTGGCGCCGTCGAAGATGCTGGCCTCGTGGCCGAGCCGCTCCCACAGCTCCTCGGCGATGTGCGGCGCGAAGGGCGCGACCATGGGCACGAGCGGCCCCACCTCGGCGCGGGCCGCGCGCCTGCCGCCGGAGCGGATCGTATTGAGGCACTCCATCATCGCGGCGATCGCCGTGTTGTACTGCAGCGCCGGCACCTGCTCGGTCACCTGCCGGATCGTCTGGTGCACCTTACGCTCCACATCCGGATCCGGGGCCCCGTCCGTGGCCGACACGACCGTGTCCCAGAGACGATGCAGGAAGCTGAACGGGCCCTGGATGCCCTCGTAGCGGTAGTCTCCTCCCTCCTCGTACGGCCCCAGGAACATGAGGTACATGCGGAACGCGTCGGCTCCGTATTCCTCGATGATCGGATCCGGGACGATCACGTTGCCCTTGCTCTTCGACATCTTCGCGCCCTCGGCGATGATCAGGCCGTGCGCGCGGAACACGTCGTACGGCTCCTCGAACTCGAGGAAGCCGAGGTCCTTGAGCACCATGATCAGGAAGCGCGAGTACATCAGGTGCAGGACGGCGTGCTCGTTGCCTCCGATGTAGCAGTCGACGGGCAGCCACTTCCTGGTGACCTCCGGGTCGAAGGGCCGATCGTCGAAGTCGGTGGAGGGGTAGCGCAGGAAGTACCAGCCCGAGTCGAGGAACGTGTCGGAGACGTCGGTCTCCCGACGCGCCTCGGCACCGCATTCGGGGCAGGCGGTCCGGTACCACTCCTCGACGCGCGCGAGGGGGCTGACGCCGGTGTCGTCCGGCTTGAAGTCCTCCACGCGCGGGAGAACGACGGGCAGATCTTCCTCGGGCACCGCGACGGGGCCGCACGCGTCGCAGTGGATGACCGGAATCGGCGGCCCCCAGTAGCGCTGCCGCGAGATGCACCAATCGTGGAGCCGGTAGTTGACCCGGGCCTCACCCCACCCTTCCCGGGCCGCCCACGTCGTCACGGCCTCCACCGACTCCGAGACGTCGGTCCCGTCGAAGGGCCCGGAGTTCACCAGGCTCCCCGGGCCGACGTACGCCTCCTGCAGCGGGCTGCCCTCGTCCTCGCCGGGTCCGGCCACGACCCGCACGATGGGAAGATCGAACTGCTGCGCGAACTCGAAGTCGCGCTCGTCGTGACCGGGCACCGCCATGATCGCACCGGTGCCGTACTCCATGAGCACGTAGTCCGCGATCCAGATCGGAATGGACTCCCCCGTGGCCGGGTTGCGGCAGTACCCGCCCGTGGGCACGCCCGTCTTGGTCTTGTCGACCTTCTGACGCGCGACCAGGTCCTTCTTCTGCGCCTGCTCGCGATAGGCGCGGACCGAAGCCGTCCGCTCCGCGTCCGTCACGCTCTCCACGAGGGGGTGCTCCGGCGAGAGCACCATGTAGGTCGCGCCGAAGACCGTGTCCGGCCGAGTCGTGTAGACGGTGATCTCCGTGCCCGTCTCGTCGCCGTCCCCGTCGGTGACCGGGAAGCGCAGCTGAGCCCCGGTGCTGCGGCCGATCCAGTTCGCCTGCGCCTTCTTCGTCGTCTCCGACCAGTCGATCGTCTCGAGGTTGTCGAGCAGTCGCTGCGCGTACTGGGTGATCCTGAAGAACCACTGGGCGATGCGCCGTTGCTCCACCGGCGTTCCGCAGCGCTCGCACTCGCCGCCGACGACCTGCTCGTTCGCGAGCACGGTCATGCACGAGGGGCACCAGTTGACCGGCGCCTCCTTCCGCTCGGCCAGGCCGGCCTTGAACAGCTGCACGAACACCCACTGGGTCCAGCGGTAGTAGGCCGGGTCCGTCGTGTCGACGGAATGGTTCCAGTCGAACATCCCGCCCATGCGCTTCAGCTGGCGGGTGAAGTTCTCCACGTTCGACGGGATGAGATCCATCGGGTGCGTGTCGGCCTTCAGCGCGAAGTTCTCCGAGTGGATCCCGAAGGCGTCGAAGCCCATCGGCTCGAAGACCGTCCTGCCGAGCAGCCGCTGGTAGCGGCCGTTCACGTCGGCCCCGGTGAAAGCGTAGATGTTGCCCACGTGCAGTCCCTCGGCCGAGGGATAGGGAAACATCATCAGGTTGTAGTACGGGTGCTCGGCCGACTCCAGCTGCTCGCGGGTGAACGTGTTGGTGCCGCGCTCCTCCCAGAGGCGCTGCCACTTTTCGTCCACGGCAGAGGGGGTGTAGCCGTCTCTTTCTTCGTTGGCCATGACTCGGCACGGACTGCGGGTGTGGGCGGCGGATACCGCCGCGAACGGGGCCCGTGGCTCCACGGCGGAGGCCACGGTTGAACCGAAAAACCTAAGCGGCGCGTCTAGGCCGCCCAAGGGCGACGACCGCGCCTCGGGCGCCCGCGCGCGCGGGTGGCGACGCGGCGGGCCCCTCTGTGTATCTTCTGCGGCCATGTCCAGGTCCACCAAGAAGATCACCGGGTCGAGCCTCCGCAACGCGTTCGACGAGATCATCTGGCCGAGAAAGAACCTCATCGCCCTCGGCCTGGTGCTGATCACGGTCAACCGCTTGAGCGGCCTCGTCCTCCCCTGGGCGGCCCGCCCGCTCATCGACGACGTGGCGGGCGGCGGGAACGCCGACCTCCTCCTCCCCCTCCTCGGTGGGGTGGGGATCGCGATCACCCTGCAGGCGGCGACCTCGTACTCGCTCACGATGCTCCTGAGCGTGGAGGCGCAGCACCTCATCGCCAACCTCCGCTCCCAGGTCCAGCAGCACGTGCTTCAGCTCCCCGTGCGCATCTTCGACAACACGAAGTCGGGCGAGCTCGTCTCCCGCATCATGGACGACGTGGAGGGGGTTCGGAACCTGGTCGGCACCGGCCTCGTCCAGCTCGTGGGCGGAACGGTGACGGCCGTGGTGGCCTTCGTGTTCCTGGTCCGCATCGACGCGGTCATGACCGGGCTCGCGCTCGTCCCGCTCGCGGGCTTCGGCTTCGTCTCCACGAAGGCGTTCCAGCGACTCCGCCCCGCCTTCCGGGAGCGGGGACGGATCCGGGCGGAGGTGACCGGCCGGCTGACGGAGGCCCTCGGCGGGATCCGCGTCATCAAGGGCTTCCACGCGGTGGAGAAGGAGGGCCAGGTCTTCCACGAGGGCGTGATGCGGATCTTCGACAACGTGAAGACCACGCTCACGACGTCGAGCCTCGTCACCAGCCTGGGCACCTTCTTCATGGGCTCGGCCAGCGTGCTCATCATGGGCTACGGGGGATGGCTGATCCTGCAGGGCCGTCTGACCACCGGCGAGCTCTTCTCCTTCACGCTCTTCCTCGGATTCCTGATCGCGCCGGTCATCCAGATGGCGAACATCGGGACGCAGATGACCGAGGCGTTCGCGGGGCTCGACCGCACGTCGGAGCTGCTGTCGTGGCCTCAGGAGGACGACGATCCCAGGCGCACCGTGACGATGCCCGCCATCCACGGGCGCATCGACTTCGAGGACGTGCACTTCGCCTACGAGGAGGACAAGCCGGTCCTCACCGGGGTCTCCTTCGACGCGACGCCGGGCACCGTCGTCGCGCTGGTCGGCAGCTCCGGGTCCGGGAAGTCGACGATCGCGGGCCTCGCGGCCAGCTTCCTCGAGCCGGACGCGGGGCGCGTGCTCGTCGACGGCGTCGACCTCAGAGACGTCAAGCTCGCCACGTACCGCGAGCAGCTCGGCCTCGTGTTCCAGGACGACTTCCTCTTCGACGGCACGATCCGCGAGAACCTGCGCTTCGCGCGTCCGGCGGCGACGGACGCGGAGATCGACGGCGCGGCGGCCCAGGCGTACGTGACCGAGTTCTCCG
>JBFFWJ010000296.1:0-5079 GCA_041570315.1 Longimicrobiales bacterium
CGGCGGGCTCCGGGCCTGGAGCCGCTGATCGCGTCCGCCGCGGTCACCAGGAAGGTCTCGGCGAAGAAGTGCGGCTCCTCGTCGTGGTGCGCCCGGATCGCGTTGAGCACGAGCGGCGTCTCGTCGTGCTTCTTGCACAGCCGATAGCCGAGCTCCACGTGCGTGCCCTCGTGCTCGTGCGTCATCCCCTTCCCGACGTCGTGCAGCACGGCCGCCCGCTTCGTGCCCTGCACGTCGAGCCCCATCTCGGCGGCCATCGTTCCGGCCAGGAGCGCCACCTCGCGGGCGTGCTGGAGCTGGTTCTGCCCGTAGGACGTGCGGAAGCGGAGGCGGCCGAGCGTCTTCACGATCTCGGGGTGGATGTTGTGCAGGCCGAGCTCGTAGAGAACCTCCTCCGCCGCTTCGACCATCGCCTCCTCGACCTCCACGGCCGCCTTCTCGACGACCTCCTCGATCCGCCCCGGGTGGATGCGCCCGTCTTCGACCAGACGCTCCAGCGCGACCCGCGCGGTCTCCCTGCGCACGGGATCGAAGGCGGACAGGACCACCGCCTCGGGTGTGTCGTCGATGATCACGTCGACGCCCGTGGCCTGCTCGAACGAGCGGATGTTGCGCCCCTCGCGTCCGATGATCCGGCCCTTCATCTCGTCCGACGGCAGCTGCACGACCGAGACCGTGGTCTCCGCCGTGAGGTCGGCGGCCATCCGCTGGATGGCGAGGGCGACGATCTTGCGGGCCTCCCTCTCGGACTCCTTCTGGGCCTGCTCCCTGATCTCGCGGAGGGTGTTCGCCGCCTCGGCCCTCGCCGTGTCCGTGAGGGACGCGATGAGCTCGTCCTTGGCCTCGGCCTCGGTCAGGCCGGCGAGCCGCTCGAGGCGGCGGCGGCTCTCCTCCTCGCGGGCTCCGACAGCCTCGTCGCGCCCCGTGAGATCCTCCTCGCGCGCCAGCAGGGCTCCGAAGCGCTCCTCGAGCTCCTCCTCCCGTGCGGTGAGCCGCTCGTGCTGTCGGTCGAAGGTGTCGGAGCGCTCCTCCGCCCGCCGCTCCGCGCGCTCGAGCTCCTCGCGGCGCCGGGCCTCCTCCCTCTCCCACGCCTCCCGGAGCCGGAATCCCTCCTCCCGCCCCGCCAGCTCTCCTGCCTTGCGTGCGTTCTCTGCTTCGTGCTCGGCCCGCTTGAGGATGCGGGAGGCCTCGTCCTGTCCCTTCGTTCTCTCCAGCTCCTGCCGCGCCACCGCTCGGCTCCGTGCGATCACGAACCCGAGGAGCGCGCCCAGGACGAGCCCCACCGCCGCCGCCATGACCAAGGGCGGGGTGACCATGTATCGACTCCGAAATCGGCCGCCGTGACGGCCGAAGGTGGGCGAAAGGAGCACCCCTCTCGCGGACGGGCTCGGGCACGTCGCGCGGAAGGGCGCCGCGTCAGCTGCTCAGGATAGGGCCCGTGCGAAGCGATCCGCAAGCCGTCGGCGGGCGCTGCCGCGGCGCTTCGTCAGTCGCCCGCGGCACCCTCGGCGAGGGCCTGGCGGACCCGCTCGGAGAGCTGGTCGGTCCGGCTGGCCACCTCCGCCTGCAGGTGCTCCAGCTCCGCCTGCGCCTGAAAGCACTCGTCGGCGATCGACAGCGCCGCCAGGATCGCGGCCTTGTGGCCCTCGATGAGCCCGGCCTGCATCCGGATCTGATGGATGCGGTCGTCGACGAGCTTCGCGCATCGCCTCGTGTAGCTGGGCTCGGCGCTCGCGCGGATCGTGTGCTCCTCGCCCGCGATGCGGACCGTCACGGAGGTCTTCTGCCCGTTCATCGCTGATTCTCCAGGAAACGTACCCTCGCCAGGAGGCGCTCCACGCCCTCGCGGCCCCGCTCGATCCTCTCCCTCAGATCGACGTTCTCGTCCTCGAGCCGCTTCAGCCGGGTCAGGAGGTCCCCGGCGTCGGCGGGACTCTTCGCCACGCGTCGCATCAGCTCGTTCAGCTCCGCGCTCTGTCGCTCCGCCTCCTCGGCTCGCCGGGTCATCGCCGCCAGCCGGTCGAGCGCCTCGCCCACCGCTCCCTCGAGCGCCTTGAAAGGATCGCCGTTCGATCGCCCGCCGCTATCCACGGAATTCGACACCGAGCTCCTCCCCGAGCCGCTTGAGGACCGCCTGAACCGCCTTCTCGACCTCGCTGTCCTTCAGGGTCCGCGTCGCCGAGCGGAAGCGCAAGCGGAACGCCAGCGAGCGCACGCCCTCGGGCAGCCCCTCGCCCTCGTAGAGATCGAAGATCTCGAGTGCCTCGAGGTCGCCCCCGGCGGATCGGCGGATCGCCTCGGAGACGGCGCCGGCAGCCACCGCGTGCGGTACGATCAGGGCCAGGTCCCGCTCGACGGCGGGAAGCTGCGGGAGCGGTGCGTGCGTCACCACGGGCCTGGGCGGAACGTCTGCGGGCAGGGTGATCTCCAGGGCCCATAGGTCGCCCGCCCACACCGGGGCGTCGACCGCCCCGGCCGCGACGCGTCCCCCCCGCCCCACCACCGTTCCGGCGGGATCGAGCGCGACGAACGAGCGCGCCCGCTCCAGGTGGCGCGCGCCGCCGTCCCCGGGGGCCAGGCTCGCCCCTCCGCGGTACGCGCGCTCCGCCACGGCGCCGAGCAGGGACTTCAGGTCCCAGCGCGAGAAGGGCTCGTCGGCGTGAGCCCAATGCGGCGGCGCGCGCCGTCCGGCGAGAACCGCCGCGAGGTGCGTCTCCTCGCGCGGAGGCTGGCACGGGCCCGCCTTGCGGAAGGAGGTGCCGATCTCGAAGAGCCGAACGTCTCGATTGCCCCGCGCGAGATTGTACTCGAGCCGGCGCAGCAGCGACGGCAGCAGCTCGGCGCGCACGAAGGGCTCGGTGGTCGCGAGGGGGTTGGCGACCTCCACGTCTCCCTCGCCCGCCGGCACGAACGCGGGCGTTTGGGTCTCGAACAGGCCGCGCCCCACGAGGAGGTCGCGCAGCTCGTCCTCCAGACGAAAGAGCGGATGATCCGGAACCGTGCCCGGGCGATACGGCTTCAGCTCGTCGGGGAAGTTGTCGAAGCCGTGCGTGCGCGCCACCTCCTCGATGAGGTCCACTTCACGCGTCACGTCGTAGCTCCGGAAGCCCGGCACGCGCACCTGGAGCGTGCCCTCCTCCTCGCGCAGGATCTCGAAGCCCAGCGGCCCGAGCAGCTCGCGCACGTAGGGCGCCTCGAACGGGATGCCGAGGAGGCGGTCGACGCGGGACACGCGCAGCGGAACCACGGGCGGGAGGAACGGCACGGGCCAGCAGTCCAGCACCGGGCCGTCGACGTCGCCCCCCGCCGTCGCCAGGATGACGGCCACCGCCCGCTCCACCGCGGAGCGCATCCCCTCCGGGTCCACTCCGCGCTCGAAGCGGTACGAGGCGTCCGTCGACATGCCGAGCGCCCGTCGCGTCGACCTGATCGACCTGGTGTCGAAGAGCGCACATTCCAGCAGGAGGTCGGTGGTCCCGTCCTCGACCTCCGAGTCCAGCCCGCCCATGACGCCCCCGATCGCGACCGGGCGGTCGGCGTCACAGATCATGAGCATCTCGCCCGAGAGGTCCCGCCGCTCGCCGTCGAGCGTCGTGAAGGCGGGCACGTCGGCGCGAGCCCGCCGAACCCCGATACCCGGCCCCGCGAGGCGCTGGAGATCGAAGGCGTGCAGGGGCTGCCCGAGCTCGAGCATCACGTAGTTGGTCGCGTCGACCACGTTGTTGATCGGCCGCGCCCCCGCGCCCCGCAGCCGCTCCTGCAGCCAGGACGGCGACGGGCCCACCGCGACGCCGCGGATCACGGCCCCGAGGTAGCGGGAGCACAGGTCGGGATCTTCGATGCGGATCGTGACGCCGCCGGCTTCGACCTCCCCGGCCCCCTCCCGATACTCGACCTCCTGCTCGCGCGCCCCGGGGATCGGGGGCAGGGTCACGGTGCCGTGGCCCAGCGACGCCAGCTCCCGCGCGATCCCCGTGTGGGAAAGGAGGTCTCCCCGGTTCGCGGTGACCTCCACGTCGAGCGTGGCGTCGTCGAGACCGAGCGCCTCGACGAACGACTGTCCCGGTGTGAAATCTCCCTCGATCTCGAGAATTCCCGTGTGGTCGGTTCCGAGCCCCAACTCTCTGGCAGAACACAACATACCTTCTGACACTTCACCTCGGATCTTCGCCTTCTTGATCCGGAAGTCACCCGGCAGGACCGCGCCCACGGGCGCGAACGGGTACCAGGCCCCGCTCTTCACGTTGGGAGCGCCGCAGACGACCTGCACCTCTCCGTCCCCCCCGTCGACGGTGCACAGGGAGAGGCGGTCGGCGTTGGGGTGCGGTCCCGCCGTCATGACCTTTCCGACGACGACGTCCGCGAGGCCCGCCCCGGGGCGCTCGATCGCGTCGACGGGCGCGCCGCGCAGGGCCAGGTGCTCGGCCAGCTCCTCCGCCCCCAGATGGAGTCCGGGGACCAGGTCGAGGAGCCATCGCAGGGACACCTTCATGATGCGAACTGCCTGAGGAACCGGACGTCGTTCTCGAAGAACGTGCGCAGGTCCTGGACCCCGTGCTTGAGGAGCGCGATCCGCCCCGGACCCATGCCGAAGGCCCACCCGGTGTAGCGCTCCGCATCGTACCCGGCGTTGGTGATCACCGCGGGGTCGACCATGCCCGCCCCCATGATCTCGAGCCAGTCGGTCTCCACCCGGGAACCATCGGGACGGGTGATGATCCGCTTCACGTCGACCTCGGCGCTGGGCTCGGTGAACGGGAAGAACGAGGGTCGGAAGCGGACTCTCGTGCCCGGCCCCCAGTAGCGCCGGGCGAACTCGGCGAGCGTCGCCTTGAAGTCCACGAAATCCACCCCTTCGTCGATCACCAGGCCCTCGATCTGCATGAAGGCGGGCGTGTGGGTCGCGTCGTAGGTGTCGCGCCGGTAGACCCAGCCGGGCGCGATGATCCGGATCGGTGGCTCGTGCGCCTCCATCGTGCGCATCTGCACCGGCGACGTGTGGCTGCGCAGCAGGACCGAGTCGACCAGATACAGCGTGTCCTGCTCGTCGGCGGCCGGGTGGTCGAGGGGCGTGTTCAG
>JBFFWJ010000297.1:0-5078 GCA_041570315.1 Longimicrobiales bacterium
GCCCTTTCGAAGGGGCCCTGCCGGGCCCGAATCCGTCGTCGAAAGCGCGTTTTCGGGGTCCCACGGAGCCTGTCGCGGGCCCGTTTGACATTCGAAAATCGGCTCGGTACCTTCGGCGCCCCCCAACGAAGAAACCAGCCCGTTTTCATCTCCAGATCTGCTCGGAAGCATCCCTCGATGCGTCATTCCCGTCACCGCTTCGGCCCCTCCGGTCTGCGCTCGAACGAAGACGAAGGGGGCCCGCGGGGGGCGCGATGGAGCTGACCGCAGCCGAGCTCTGGTCCAAGATCCAGGAGCTCGTCCGCTCGTCGGTCCCCGCCCACTCCTTCCACACGTGGATCGCGAGCGCGAGGGCGGTCGCCTCGACCTCCGACGAGCTCGTGGTCGAGGCCCAGCATCCCTTCCACGTGGAGTGGCTCGAGGACAAGTTCGCTCCGTTGCTCGAGGCCGCGGCCGAGCGTGTGCTGGGTCGTCGCATCTCCATCCGCGTAACCTGCGCGACGCATTCCCGTGCCTGTCCTCCCGTTCCGTCCGTCGAGCTGGACCCCCCGACGCCGCCTGGAGGGTATCCGCCGCCGAGCGCACCGCCTCCGTCCGAGCCGCCGCCTCCGCTCAACGAGCGCTACACCTTCGAGCGATTCGTCGTCGGGCCGAACAACGAGCTGGCCGCAGCCGCCTCGCGTGCGGCCGCAGAGCAACCCGCCAAGCTCTACAACCCGCTCTTCCTGTACGGAGGAGTCGGGCTCGGCAAGACCCACCTCATGCACGCGATCGGCCATCACGTCCTGGGCGCCGATCCCAGCCGCCGGGTGCACTACCTCTCCGCCGAGCAGTTCATGAACGATCTCGTGATGTCGATCCGGCGCGGCAGCACCGCCGCGTTTCGGGCGAAGTATCGCGAGATGGACCTGTTGCTCGTCGACGACGTGCAGTTCCTCGAGGGAAAGGAGAGCACACAGGAGGAGTTCTTCCACACCTTCAACGCCCTCTACGACGCTCAGCGGCAGATCGTGCTGACCAGCGACCGGCCGCCCCACGAGCTCGCGCGTCTCGAGGAGCGGCTCGTGTCCCGCTTCGAGTGGGGCCTCGTGGTCGACATGCGCGCGCCCGACTATGAGACCCGGGTCGCGATCCTGCGCAAGAAGGCCGAGGACGACGGGCTGACGATCTCGGACGACGTCCTCGACCTCATCGCTCGGTCGTGCACGGCGTCCGTACGGGAGCTCGAGGGAGCGATCATCAAGCTGCTCGCGTACTCCTCCCTCACGCATCAGGAGCTGACTCCCGCGGTCGCGCACACGGCCCTCCGCGACGTCCTGCGTCGCCGCGCCCAGCAGACGGGCCCCCTGCGGTCGCCCGAGCGGATCCGGGAGCTCGTCGCCCGCCGCTGGAGGGTCCGCGAGGATGCCCTCACGTCGAAGCGACGGAGCAAGGACGTCACGGTCCCCAGGCAGGTCGCGATGTACCTCATGAAGGAAACGCTGGGGATACCCCTGAAGCACATCGGGCACCACTTCGGGGGCCGGGACCATTCGACCGTCCACCACTCGATCAAGAAGGTGCGCTCCGAGATGGAGCGCGATCCCGCCTTCCGGCATCAGGTCGAGGCTGCCCGTGAGGAGCTGGAGGAGCCTCCTTCGCCGCCTTTCCACAGCTGATGTGGAGAGCTCGTGGAAAGCGTGCCGTTGCCCACAGCAATCCACACCCGACGCCTCCGGCTCCGCATGACTGTCCCCGGTCTCCACCGACTTTCGGCATGCCCCGCGGACCCGGAAAGTCCGGTTCTGGCCTGGCTCGCCGGCCCCTCGGGCGTGATTCCTTCCACGCATTCCCAAGCTCTACTACGACTATGTTTTTTAAGAGAGAAGAGAGATAGTATCAGACCCTTTGGAAGAGATCCCACGCGACCGGCCTCGACCCGCGACCTGCCGCGACCGTCGCCAGGAGCCACGACCCGATGAACTTCTCGATCACCCGGCAGAACCTCCATGGCGGGCTGGCGGCCGTGTCGGCCAGCATCCCGTCGAAGACGACGCTCCCGGTGCTCTCCAACATCCTCTTCGACGCGAGAGAGGACGGCATCTGGATGAGCGGGACGGATCTCGACGTCGCGGTGCGCGTCAAGGTCATGGCCGACGTGAACGAGCCCGGCAGCCTCACGGCTCCCGGAAAGAAGCTCCAGGAGATCACGCGCGAGCTTCCCGATCAGCCGGTCCACGTCTCCACGCGGGGCGAGCAGATCGAGCTGAAGTGCGGTCGGAGCCACTTCAAGCTGAACGGGCTCCCGGCCGACGAGTTCCCGACGCTCGCGGAAGTGGACTTCTCCGAGGGGGTGTCGGTCACCGGCAGGAACCTGAACCGGCTGATCCACCACACCTCCTTCGCCGTCTCCAACGAGGAGAGCCGTCCGATTCTGAACGGTGTCCTCTGGGAGCTCCGCGACGGCGAGATGAAGATGGTGGCGACCAACGGGCACCGGCTGGCCAAGATGGGCGTTGAGGTCGAGTCGACCGGGCGGCCGTCGGCCGACTTCATCGTGCCGCCCGCGGCGCTCTCGCAGGTGCAGAGGCTCTTCAAGGACGACGACGTCCTCGAGGTCGCTCGGAGCGGCAACCACCTCGGCTTCCGCGCTGCCTCGACCGAGGTGTACACGCGCCTCATCGAGGGAACGTATCCCAACTACGACCAGGTGATCCCGAGGGACAACGACAAGGTCGCGACGATCGACAAGAAGGCCCTGGAGTCGGCCGTGCGCAGGATGGCGGTGGTCGCCTCGGACCAGACCCATCGGATCCGCCTCAGGTTCGAGCCCGGCCGCGTGCACCTCAACGTGCTGACCCCGGACCTGGGCGAGGGCCACGACGAGCTGGAGATCGGCTACGAGGGCGAGGAGCTGGAGATCGGCTTCAACGCGAACTACCTCCTGGAGGTGCTTCGCTACATGCCGTCGGACGAGGTGCGTGTCGCGCTCAAGGCGCCGGAGCGGGCCGCTACGGTCGAGCCGGCCGGCGAGGACGCGCCGGACTACCTCTGCCTGGTCATGCCCCTGCGGCTCCTGGACTGAGCCCCTTCGGGCCCCGGGCGCGCGCCGCCTCCAGGAGCTCCTCTCCGCTGAACAGGGAGATCAGCGGCAGGCCCTCCGCCGCGTAGAGGGCTGCCGCCCCGTCCGACCGGTTGACGACGGTCATCACGCCCAGGACCTCGGCTCCGACGCCGCGGACCGCCGCGAGGGCGCGCAGCGTGCTGCGACCCGTGGTCATCGTGTCCTCGATCAGGACGCAGCGAGATGCCGCGGTCAGCCCGCCTTCGACCTGTTGAGCGGTTCCGTGTCCCTTCGCCTCCTTGCGCACGGTGAACCCGTCGATGGGCTCGCCCTCCAGCGCGCTCCGGTGCGCGATCGCGTACGCCACGGGGTCGGCGCCCAGGGTCAGCCCGCCCACGTGCGTGGGCCGCAGGCCGCTGTTCCGGATCGCCTCGAACCCGACTCGCCCGACCAGCAGCTGACCCTCGGCGCTCATGGTCGTCAGCCGCGCGTCGATGTAGTAGTCCGACCTCGCGCCGCTCGCGAGCGTGAAGTCCCCGAGGCGCACGGAGAGCTCGACGAGCAGCGCCTTCAGCGAGTCCCGAGGCGTCATCCGATGTCCACCCCGCTCAGTCCGGCGCGCACGTCCGCCGGCACGCGCATGGGCCGGCGGCTCGGACCGATCCACACGGCCGTGACCCGGGCCCGGGCGACCGCGCTGTCGGCGTCGTCCGCGCGTACGATCTCCTGGCCCAGCACCATGCTCGTGCGCCGGAACGACTCGGCCCGGGTGCGCACGAGCAGCCGATCGCCGGCGCCCGACTCCGCCAGGTAGTCCACCTCGACGCGCACCACGAAGATGCTCCACCGTCGCTCGGCGAGGAGGTCCCAGGAGAAGCCGGCACGCTCGAGCGCCTCGAAGCGAGCGTGCTCCAGATACGTGAGATAGACGGCGTGGTTCACGTGTCCGAAGGAGTCGAGATCCGGCATTCGCACCTCGATGGCGGTCTCGGACACGGGCGCATTCGGAAGCGGGTCGGCCATCGACGAAAGATCGCCGCGGACCGACCTCGAGCAAGTCGGGCGTAGCGGGCGCGCCGTTTCGGCGCGGGGCCGAGCTTGCCGGCGGCGTGACGGTGCGGATACAGTGGCCGCCCCATGCTCATCGTGACCGGCTCTTCCCGCCACGCTCGGCGCCTCCTCGGGCGCGGGGCCTCAGGTCCGCCGACCCCAGCCGCGGCTCGCGCGCGGCCGCGCGCCGCAGGCCCGCTCGTCGCTCTCGCGGTGCTCTGTGGCGCCCATGGGCTTTCGGCGCCGCCGCCGGTGGTGGCCCAGCCCGATGCGTCGCCCGAGCTGCTGGTGCTCGCGGCGGCCAGCCTGACCGACGTGCTGCCGCGCATCGCCGAGCGTTGGTCCGCGGTGGACGGCGCCTCCGTGCGCTTCTCCTTCGACGGCACGTCCCGCCTCGCCCCGCAGGCCGTGTCGGGGGCGCGGGCGGATCTCTTCTTCGCGGCCGACGAGGCATGGATACGGTGGCTCGAAGGCGAGGGGGCCGTCGCGCGTGGAAGCGCCCGCGTGATCGCGACGAACGAGCTCGTCCTGATCGTTCACTCCGGAGCGCCGCACCCGCGCTCTCCCGACGAGCTCGGTGGCCTGGACCGGGTCGCGCTCGCCAACGAGAACGTTCCCGCGGGCCGCTACGGGCGGTCCGCGCTCGCGTCGGCGGGAGTCTGGGACCGGGTCGCGGCCCGTGTCGTCCGCGGCGGCTCCGTGCGTGGCGTTCTGGAGTGGGTCGCCCGCGGCGAGGTGCCCGCCGGCATCGTGTACCGTACGGACGCCCTGGTCGAGCCCGGCGTGGAGATCGCGTTCGCCTTCCCCGCCGCCGGCCACGATCCCATCGAGTATTGGGCCGCCCCCCTCGCGACCGCCGAGCTGCCCCGGCGTGCCGCTGCGTTCCTCGAGTACGTCGGCGGTCCGGAAGGAAGGGCGATCCTCACCGCCGCCGGCTTCGGCGAGCCGGCGGGGGATCGCCCGGCACAGAGCGATCGTGCGCCCC
>JBFFWJ010000298.1:0-5067 GCA_041570315.1 Longimicrobiales bacterium
CCCCGGCAGCTCGCGCTCCACGACGCCCTCAAGGCGGAGGGGTATGCCGACGTGGCCGCGCCGGCGCGCGGCGACGTCGTGCGTCTGTGACGATCACGGCGGTCTCCCCGTGGCGCAGGAGCCGCAGGTCCGACTCGTCGAGCGCGGCCTCGCGCCAGGCGTCGCGCGCGCGGCCCGGAGGCTCGAGCGGGGGCTCGAAGGTCAGCCGGAAGGTTCCCCAGTGCCCGGCCAGGAAGGCCCCGGCGCCGCCCAGGTCGCGGTACGCCTGCACCGCCTCCTCGGGGTTCATGTGCGAGGCCTTCATGAACCAGCGCGGCTCGTACGCGCCGATCGGGAGGATCGAGGCGTCGAAGGGACCGAGGCGGTCCCCGATCTCCTCGAAGAGCGAGGCGTACCCGGAGTCGCCGCCGAAGTACACGCTGGGGCCCGCCGCTTCCGTCGGGAGCATCGCCCACGAGCACCACAGGCGGCGGTTGGTTCCCCACGGCGAGCGGCGGGTCCAGTGCCGCGCCGGGGCGGCGGCGAGCTCGTAGCCCGGCGCCGGGAGCTCGGCCCTCGCCCACCAGTCCAGCTCGACGACCCGCCTCACGCCCAGAAGGCGAAACCAGCGGCGGTAGCCCGGCGGCGTGTACCAGGTCAGCCCGGAGCCGAAGCGCCGGTGCAGCGCCCGCACCGTGGGCCGGTCGAGGTGGTCGAAGTGGTCGTGCGAGAGCAGGACCGCGTGAATGGGCGGAAGGAGGTCGAGGGCGAGCGCCGGGGGCACGAAGCGACGGGTGCCCAGCCCGGGGACCGGGGACACGCTCGTCGACCACACCGGGTCCGTCAGCAGGTTGAGGCCGGGAAGCTGCACGAGGAAGGTGGCGTGCCCGATCCAGGTGATGCGCGCCTGGCCCTCGTCGCACGTCGGGCGCGCGACCTCGGACTGGCCGAGGGGAAGGACGCCGGGATCCGGATTCGGCGGCATCGGCCGGGTGACCCACGCCCACGCCACCTCCCGGAACCGCTTGCGCAGCTCGTCGTCGCCGGCCGCTTCGGGCCAGGGGTTGCGGAAGCGGCCGCTCGGGCCGTGGTGCGCGGGGCGGGACATGCCGGCCCTACCCCGGCTCGGTTGGGGAGGTGCCGGCGCGCGATGTAGCTTTCCCGGGTCGACCCCCGAGCCGGAGGAGCCATGCCGATCCCCCGCCCGCAGCCCCTGTACGCGAGCGTCGCCCTGGCGGGGCTCCTCTCGGCCTGCTCGACGACGACGCCGCCTCCTCGGGTCGTGCTCTTTGTCGCCGACGGCGCCGGCGCCGCGCACTGGACGCTGGCGGCGAACGCGAGCGAGGATCTCGCCGTCCGGCGCATGGGGACGGTCGGGCTCGTCGACACGCGCGGCTCCGACCACACCGTGTCGGGGAGCGCGCCGACTGCCACCGCCTACGCGACCGGGGAGCGCTCGTACATGGGCGCGGTGGGCGTGGGGGCGGACGGTGAGCCGAGGCAGAGCGTGACCGAGGTCGCGATCGCGCGCGGGATGAGCACCGGGCTGGTCACGACCACCTTCCTGGCCGACGCGACCCCGGCCGCGTTCGGCGCCCACGCGCGCTCGCGCACCGAGCTCGGCGCGATCTCCCGCCAGATGTCGTCGAAGGGGATCACCGTGCTCATGGGAGGCGGGCGGCGGACCTTCCGTCCCGAGATGCAGCCGGATTCGTCCGATCTGCTCGCCGAGGCGCGGGGGCGCTACACGTACGTCGAGACGATCGAGCAGCTCCGCGCCCTCGACACCGACTCGGTCGACGCGCTCCTGGGGCTCTTCGCGGAGCAGGACATGGGGACGGTGGCCGAGCGCGGCCGTGCCCTCGAGACGATGACCGCCAAGGCGCTCGACATCGTGGGGCGCGACCCGGACGGCTTCTTCCTTCTCGTGGAGAACGAGGAGTCGGACTCCCAGGCGCACCGCAACGCCGACGAGGCGACGATCACCGAGGAGATGCTCGATTTCGACCGCGCGGTCGCGCTCGCGCTCGCCTATCAGGAGGAGCATCCCGAGACGCTCGTCATCGTCACGAGCGACCACGAGACGGGTGGGATCTCGCTGACCCACGACGCCGACCGGGAGATCGTGATGCAGTACGCTTCTCCCAACCACACCGGCGTGCTCGTGCCGCTCTTCGCGTCCGGACCGGGGGCGGAGCGCTTCGGGGGAATCCTCCGCAACGACCGGGTGGGCCAGATCCTGCTGGAGATGCTGCGACGGTAGCTAGGCGGGTCCGAGCGCCCGGTCGAGGACGACGGCGGCGTGCACGGCCGCGCGGCCCGCGCCATCCCGGATCTGCGCCCGGCAGCTCGTGCCGTCCGCGACGACGAGCGCCTCGGGGGTCGCGGCGCGCACCGCGGGCAGGAGCGAGAGCTCGGCCATCGCCATCGAGACCGCGTGGTGCTCGGCTTGGTAGCCGAAGGCGCCGGCCATGCCGCAGCAGGACGACGGGATCAGCGAGGGCTCGAGGCCGGGGATGCGGCCGAGCATGCGCAGCGTGGCCTCCGTTCCCCCGAACGCCTTCTGGTGGCAGTGCCCGTGCACGAGTGCGGCGCGGGACGCGCCCGACCCGTCACCGCCCGCCGTGGACGGGCCGGCGGCCCGAGAGGGGTAGGGGCGCAGGGGCAGAGTCCGCCCCCCGTCCCACGCGCGGTCGAGGAGCTCCTCGAGGAGGACGGCCCCGCCCGCGACCGCCCTCGCGTCTCCGCTGCCGAGGAGCGCCGGGATCTCGTCGCGCAGCGTGTAGAGGCACGACGGCTCGAGCCCCACGATCGGCGTTCCGCGGCGGGCGTGCGGCGCCAGGCGCGCCACCAGCCGGGCCGCCTCGACGCGGGCCTCGTCGAGCATGCCGGCGCTCAGGAAGGTGCGGCCACAGCACAGCGGCGGTCCCGACGAGGCCTCCGCGGAGGCCGGCGACCAGCCCCCGGCCTTCAGGACCCGCGTCGCGGCGCGCGCCTGTTCGGGCTCGAACCACCGCGAGAACGTGTCGACCAGGAGGACGACGTCGGTCGCATCGGACTCGGGCAGCTCGTCCGCACGCCACGGCCGGGCCGCCCAGCGAGGGAGCGCCCGCCGCGCCGCGACGCCCAGCAGCCGTGTCGCGGGGGTGCGGGCGCCCAGGTCGAGGAGGGGGGCGAAGGGCGCGAGCCGCGGAGCGAGGCGCGGGAGCGAGGCCAGAATCTGGTCCCGCGCCGGCACGCCGTGCCGGCCGTTGCGACGGTGCTGCCATTCCAGCTTCATGCGCGCCATGTCCACGCCGGCGGGGCACTCGCTCCTGCACGCCTTGCACGAGATGCACAGCGACATCGCCTCGGCCATCTCCGGGGTGTCGAGCCCGTCGGGGCCGAGCTGGCCGGTGAGCGCGAGGCGCAGCGCGTTGGCGCGGCCCCGCGTCGAGTGCCGCTCGTCGTGGGTGACGCGGAAGGACGGGCACATGACGTCGGGCCCGTGCTTGCGGCAGGCCCCGTTGTTGTTGCACTGCTCGACGGCGCCGAGGAGCCCGCCCGTGTCCGACCAGTCCAGGACGACGGGGAGCCGACGGCCCGCGTAGCCGGGCGGATAGCGGAAGAGCGAGCGGTCGTCCATGCGCGGGGGGTCGACGATCTTGCCCGGGTTCATGAGGCCGCGCGGATCGAAGGTGCGCTTCACCTCGCCGAAGGCCGCCGTGAGCCTGCGCCCGAGCATGCCCTCGAGGAACTCCGAGCGCACGATGCCGTCGCCGTGCTCGCCCGAGTGCGTGCCGCCGAAGGCGCGCACGACTTCGTGCGTCTGCTCGGCGATCGAGCGCACGAGCCCCACGTCGTGGGGGTCCTTGAGGTTCAGCGCGGGACGCACGTGCAGGCACCCGACCGAGGCGTGCGCGTACCACGTGCCTTCCGTGCCGTGTCGGGCGAAGATCTCGTCGACGCGGCGCGCGTACTCGGCGAGGTGCTCGAGCGGGACGGCGCAGTCCTCGATGAAGGAGATCGGCTTGCGGGGTCCCGCCATCGACATGACGATGTTCAGCCCGGCCTTGCGCACCGACCACACGGCGGCCTGCTCGGCGTCGGTCTCGGCCCGCACCACGGCGGCGGGGTAGCCCAGGTCGGCCAGGAGCGACGAGAGCTCGTCGAGCCGCGTGCCGAGCTCCACGCCGGCCTCCGGGGACGCGAACTCGACGAGGAGCACCGCGCCCGGCGTCCCGCGCACGAAGCCGGCCATGGCCGAGCGGAAGTCCGGTCGCTCGGCGGCGAGGCGGAGGACGTTGCGGTCGACGAGCTCGACGGCGCTGGGGTCGAGCGCCACCAGGTGCTGGACGCTGTCGAGCGCCTCGAGCAGGCCGGGGAAGTGGCACACGCCGAGGGCACGGCTTCGGGGGAGCGGGCTCAGGCGCAGGCGCAGGCGCGTGAAGAAGGCGAGCGTGCCCTCCGACCCCACGAGGAGCTGGGCGAGGTTCTCGCGATCCGGACGGAGGCGGTCGAGGTTGTAGCCGGCCACGTTGCGCATCGTGCGCGGCGCGCGCCGCTCGATCTCGTCGGCTTCCCGGGCGAAGAGGGCGCGCAGCGCAGCGAGCTCGTCGGGAATCGAGCGGGAGGCCTCTGCGCCCTCGCCGAGCCAGGTGCGGCGGCCGTCGGGGAGCACGACCTCGAGCGCGGCGACGTTGTCGACCATCATCCCGTACCGGATCGAGCGCGCCCCCGCGCTGTTGTTGCCCGCCATGCCCCCCAGCGTCGCCCGGCTCCCGGTCGAGGGATCGACGGGGAACCAGAGCCCGTGCGGGCGCAGCGCCGCGTTCAGGCGGTCGAGCACGACGCCCGGCCCGACCTCGATCTCCGGCGCCGCTCCCGCGCCCGACCCGACCGCGCCTGCCGCGGGCGCGGTGGCGCCGTGGTGGGCGAGCGCCCCGACCGCCGTCAGGTGCCGGCTGGTGTCCACCACCACGGCGCGGCCCACCGTCTGCCCGCACTGCGAGGTGCCGCCGCCGCGGGGCAGCACCGGGGCACCCGACTCGCGGGCGACCTCGAGCACGGCCTCGACGTCCGCCGTAGACCGCGGGAAGACGACGCCGA
>JBFFWJ010000299.1:0-5042 GCA_041570315.1 Longimicrobiales bacterium
CCGCCTTTCGCGTCGCCGAGCGCCTGCTGCTGACCGGGCACTCGCACCAGGCCTGGCCGGACGTGGGCTTCGAGGGCCAGAAGCTGGCTTGGCGGGACGCCGCGGAGCTCGTGGACGGCAAGTGGGCGCGGGTCGCGGAGAAGAGCGAGCGGGTCGTCGAAGGGTACCGGCGGCTCATGGGCGGCTGCGACGGCGACCTCGCCCTCGACACGAACACCCACGCGCTGGTCGTGCGCCTGCTCTCGGCGCTGCCGCTGCGCGAGCGGCCGAAGGTGGTGACCACCGACGGCGAGTTCTACTCGATCCGCCGGCAGCTCGATCGGCTCGCCGAGGAGGGTCTGGAGGTCGTGAAGGTCGACGTGGACCCGGTCGACTCGCTCGCCGAGCGTGTCGCGGCGGAGGTGGACGAGCGCACCTGCGCGGCGATGATCTCGTCGGTCTTGTTCGGGAGCGGCCTGATCGTGCCCGACCTTCCGGCCGTGGCCGACGCGTGCGCGCGCCACGGCGCGGAGCTGTGCATCGACGCCTACCACTCGCTGGGGGTCGTGCCGTTCTCGCTGGCGGGCATGGAGGGGGCCTTCGTGCTGGGCGGCGGCTACAAGTACTGCCAGCTCGGCGAGGGCAACTGCGTCCTGCGGGTGCCGCCGGGCTGCCGCCTCCGGCCGGTGGTCACGGGGTGGTTCAGCGAGTTCGCGGAGCTCGCCGAGGAGCCGGTCCCCGGACGGGTCCGGTACGGCCGGGGCCCAGCCCGCTTCGCCGGCTCGACCTTCGACCCCACTTCGCACTACCGGGGGGCTGCGGTCTTCGACTTCTTCGACGAGCTCGGCCTCTCGGTCGGATTCCTGCGCGCGGTGAGCCAGCATCAGGTCGGGCTGCTGGCCGACACCTTCCTGGCGCTCGATCTCGATCCGAGGGCCGCGCGGCTCGATCCGTCGATTCCCCTCACCGCGCGGGGCGGGTTCCTGTCGATCCGCGTGCCGAACGCGGCGGAAGTCCAGGGTCGGCTTCTGGAGCGCGGCGTGCGCACGGACGCGCGCGGGCCGATGCTGCGGTACGGGCCCGCCCCCTACCACAGCGACGCGCAGCTCGTCGCGGCGATGGAGGCCCTGGGAGGCGTGATCGGGCGCTGACCGACCGGACGCCTGGCGATCGGTCGGCACCGCCACGCGGGCTCTCACGTGGGCCCTTGGCGAGACCCCGCCGCGGGCCCCCGCTCCCGCTTGTCCCCGCCCCACCTCGGGGATACCTTGCTGGATCTAGTTGAGAACGACTCTCAATCCCAATCGGAGCCGGAGCGTGCTGCGAGTTTGGCCGGGGTTGGCGCTGCCGGCCCTTCTGTCGAGCCTCTTCGCGCCGACTGCGTTCGCGCAGCGGCACGGGTCCGGTGGGGCGTGGGGCTCCGGCGCCGGAGAGCCGACCGTGCGGGCGTGCGCATGCCCGCCCTCTCCTTCGGTGCCGTCGCCCGTCGACGCGACCCGGCGCGTGGAGCGGGAAGCCTGGGCGATGGGCACGCGGCTCCGGCTGGTCGTGGAGGCCGCCTCGGCATCGGCCGCGGCGGGCGCGACCGAGGCGGCGCTCCGCGAGGTCGAGCGCCTCGACGCGCTGCTCAGCACGTGGCGGCCAGACAGCGGGCTCAGCGCGGTGAACGCCTCGGCCCCGGGGAGGGCCCTGTCGGCGGGCCCCGAGCTCGTCGCGCTGTTGGGCGAGGCGGAGGCGTGGGCGCGTCGCACCGGCCGCGCCTTCGACCCCGCGGTCGGGGCGCTCGTCGACGCCTGGGGGCTTCGCGGGGCTCCGCGCATCCCGGCGCCGGCCGAGCTGGAGCGCGCGTTGCAGGCGACCGGGCGCGGCGTGCTCGGCATCGACGAGCGCGCGGGCGTCGTCGTGCGTCATGCCGCGCCCGGGTGGGTGGACTCGGGGGGCTTCGGCAAGGGGGCCGCGCTGCGCTCGGCGGCCGGCGTGCTCCGGGGCGCGGAGATCGACCGCGTGCTGGTCGAGCTCGGGGGGCAGCTCTGGGCGTCGGACCCGGCGTGCGGCGGGTGGCCGGTGGCGGTGGCGCATCCCAGCCGGCGGACGGAGGCGGCCGCGTGGCTCCGGATCGAGGGCGTCTCGGTCTCGACCAGCGGGCACGGACAGCGTCCCGGTCATCTGCTGGACCCTCGCACGGGGCGGCCCACGCCTGCCTGGGGCAGCGTCACCGTGGTCGCCGCCGACCCGCTCGAGGCCGACGCCCTGTCGACGGCGCTGTACGTCATGGGGCCCGAAGACGGCCTGGCGTGGGCCCGCGGGCGGGCCGGGACCGCCGCGATGTTTCTGGTGGAGACGGACGAAGGGGTCCGGGCCGAGTGGACGCCGGCCCTGGAGCGCTGGCTCGTCGCTCCGTCCGCGACCCCGGTCGCCGGCCCCGTCACCCGTGAAGGTGCCGGGAGTCCCGGAGCGTCGGCCCCATGACGTCCGTGGCCCGCCGTCTTCCCCTTCTGTTGCTCGCCTGCGCCGTGGGCACGGCGGGCGGGGCCAGCGCCCAGGATCGCGACTCCGTGCGCCTTGCCGAGCTCGAGCGGCAGATGGAGGCGGTGACCCGCGAGCTCGAGCGCCTGCGCCTGGGACGCGACGTCGTCGAGGCCGACTCGGCGATCTCCGGGCTCGGCCCGGCCGCATCGAAGGTGTACCGCGTCCAGTCGGGTGTGTCGATCGGCGGCTATGGCGAGATCCTCTACGAGAACTTCGCCTCGGAGCGCCAGGACGGCGGCGGCGCTTCGACCAGCGACCGGTTCGACGCGCTGCGCGCGATCGTGTACGTGGGCTACAAGTTCAACGACCGCGTGCTCTTCAACTCCGAGATCGAGATCGAGCATGCGGACGAGGCGTTCCTCGAGTTCGCGTACGTGGACTACAGGCTCGGCGACGCGGTCGGGATCAGGGGCGGCGCGCTCCTGGTCCCGATGGGCCTCGTCAACGAGCTGCACGAGCCGCCCGTGTACCTGGGGACGGAGCGGACGGTCACCGAGAGCTCGATCATCCCCACCACCTGGAGGGAGAACGGCGTCGGCCTCTTCGGCGGCACGGACCGGATCGAGTGGCGCGCGTACGTCGTCAACGGATTCGACGGATCGGGCTTCACCGGCGCCGGGCTCCGGGGCGGCCGCCAGAAGGCCTCGCAGGCGCTCGCCAACGACCTGGCCCTGACCGGGCGGATCGACTACGTCGGACGCCCCGGCCTTTCGGTCGGCGCGGCCGCCTACGTGGGTCAGGCGGCGCAGGACCGCGAGTTGGCCGGCGAGCCCGTCGACGGCCGCGTGGTCGTCTGGGACCTGCACGGCCAGCTCGAGCGCCGCGGCCTCCTGGTGCACGCCCTCGTCGCCGGCGCCTCGGTGTCCGACGTGGCCGAGCTCAACGCGCTCAACGGCCTGTCCGGAGCGGCCGGGATCGGATCGCGCATGCTCGGCTGGAACGTGCAGGTCGGCTACGACCTCCTCGCCGAGCGGGGGAGCGGTCACCAGCTCATCCCCTACCTCCGCCACGAGCGCGTGGACACCCAGCGGGAGGTCGCGGCCGGCTTCTCGGCGGACCCGGCGAACGACCGAACGATCACCTCGCTGGGGCTGGCCTGGAAGCCGGTCCCGCAGGTGGTGGCCAAGCTCGGCTATCAGCTCCACTCGAACCGGGCCGAGACCGGCCTCGATCAGCTCAACGTGCAGCTCGGCTGGCTCTTCTGAGGACGCTCGCGTGGGCGGCGGCGCTCGCCGCGTGCCTGGGGTCGGCCGACTCGGCGGGGGCCCAGGGCCTCACGCAGGACGAGGCGCTGGCCCTGGCGTTCCCGGACGCGGACTTCGAGCGGCGGACGGCGTTCCTCAGCGACGACGAGCTCGGGCGAGCCGCCGAGCTCGGGGGCCCGGGCGTGGAGATCGAGTCTGCGATCGTCACGCATTACGTGGCGTACCGTGGCGGACACGGCGTCGGCGTCGCCTACTTCGACGCGCACCGCGTCCGCACGCTCGACGAGGTCCTGATGGTCGTCATCGAGCCGGGCGCGCGCGTGCGCCGGGTCGAGACCGTGAGCTTCCGCGAGCCGCCGGAGTACGAGGCGCCCGAGGGCTGGCTGCGCCTCTTCGACGCGCGACGCCTCGACGACGACCTGGCCGTGCGTCGGGCGATCCCCAACATCACGGGGGCGACGCTCACGGCCGGGGCGGTGACTCGGGCCGTGCGGCGCACGCTGGCGATCCACGCCGTGATCGATCCGCTCGGGGAGCGCGGGCCCGCGGCGGGCGTCGACGGCGCCGCGGCAGGGAAGGCCGGCGACGGGCTGCAGGGCCGGGAGGTGCGCCCATGAAGCCGTTTCATCGCCGGCTCCTGTGGTCCAGCACCGCTCTGACCGGCGCCACCGGCCTCGTGTACTTCGCCGTGGACCGGATGATGCAGCCGGTCGACACGTGGGCGGTCATCAACCACCCGCTGCAGCCCTGGGTGCTCAAGGCGCACATCCTCGTCGCCCCGGTCATGGTGCTCGCGATCGGCATGATCGCGACCGATCACATCTGGAAGCACTACCGGGGCGGGATGAAGCGCGGGCGCCGCACGGGGCGGATGGCGATGTGGGTGCTCGGGCCCATGATCGTCTCGGGATACCTGATCCAGGCGATCACGCACTCGACGGTGCTCGCGATCGTCGCCTGGGCGCACATCGGGACGGGGCTCGCGTTCCTGGCAGGCTTCGGCGCCCACCAGTGGGTGCTCGCGCGCCGGCCCCTGACGAGGCGTGTCGTGGCGGGGGCGGTCCAGCGCAGCGCGGTGCGCCACGCCCGCGAGGGAGGGACGCTGCCGGGCCTGACGGCCGCGACGGGGCGCGCGGCGGAAGCAAGAGCCGCGGGGCGGTCCGGGCCGGGGGCCGGCGAGTCCGCGACGACGTAGGGGCGCCCGACGAGCGGGTGCCTCCTCGGGGGGGGCGGGCACGCACCGCCGTGGTGGCGCGCAGGCTAGCCTTGCGGCTCCTCGAGCTCCGCGGCGTCGCCCACCCGGATCTCGCCGTCGTCGAGCACCACCCC
>JBFFWJ010000300.1:0-5036 GCA_041570315.1 Longimicrobiales bacterium
AACGTCTCGCTCTACAACGAGACCGACGGACGTGCGATCTATCCGACCCCGGTGATCGGGATGGTCGGGGTCGTCGAGGACGTCGCAAAGATCACCGGGCAGGCCTTCCGCGAGGCCGGCGACGACGTCGTCCTCCTCGGTCGCAACCTCGGGGAGCTGGGCGGCTCGGAGTACCTCTACGTCACCGCGGGGCTCGTGGCGGGGGAGCCACCGTCGGTGAGCCTGGAGGGCGAGCGGTCGCTGCAGCAGGCCGTGCTGTCGATGATCCACGAAGGCCTGCTGCGCTCGGCGCACGACTGCTCCCAGGGGGGGCTGGCCTGCACGCTGGCGGAGTGCGCGCTCGGAGACGGCGTCGCGCCGCTCGGGGTCCGCGCGGCGATCGACGACGAGCTCCGGCCCGTGGCGGCTCTCTTCGGCGAATCGCAGGGCCGGATCGTCGTGTCGTGCCCACCCTCGTCGACCGGGGCCGTGCTGCGATCCGCCGAACGCCACGGTGTTCCCGCCCGGGCGATCGGGGTCGTCACCGACGCGGCCCGGGGCTTCGAGCTCGAGGCCCGGGACGGGGCGATCTCGTGCTCGCTCGAGGAGCTCTCCGAGGCGTACTTCGGCGCCCTGCGCTCGATCATGGACGCCCGGCCGGCGGCGGGAGGCTGAGCGATGTGCGGCGTGGTCGGGATCCACGGGATCGAGAACGCGGCGGAGCAGGCCTTCCTCGCCATGTACGCGCTGCAGCATCGCGGGCAGGAGGCGGCGGGGATCGTCGCCTTCGACGGAGAGGTCGGACGGGCGCACAAGGGCTCGGGCCTCGTCTCCGAGGTCTTCGACGCCGAGGCTCTCGCACGGCTCCGCGGCTCGACCGCCGTGGGACACGTCCGGTACTCGACGGCCGGTGGCAACGAGAGCGCGAACGTGCAGCCGATCACGGCCCGGTACGCGCGCGGTGATCTGGCGCTGGCGCACAACGGGAACCTGACCAACCACCTCGACCTCCGCGGCCGGCTCGTCGAGGAGGGCGCGATCTTCCGCTCGTCTTCGGATTCCGAGACCCTCGTCCACCTGATCGCGAAGTCGAGGCGGGAGACGGTCGACGGACAGATCGACGACGCGCTCTCCCACCTCGAGGGGGCCTTCTCGACCATCCTGGCGGTGGGGTCGACACTCTACGCCGCCCGGGATCCCCGGGGCTTCCGGCCCCTCGTCGTGGGACGCAAGGGCGACGGCCACATCGTGGCCAGCGAGACGTGCGCGCTCGACATTCTGGGAGCCGAGTACGTCCGGGACCTGGAGCCCGGCGAGGTGGTCCGGATCCGCAGCGGCGGCGTGGAGACGCTGCGCTCGCTCAAGCCGGTGTCGACACCGTCCCCCTGCATCTTCGAGCTCGTCTACTTCGCCCGGCCCGACTCCCGGATCTGGGAGACGAGCGTGGACCGCTCGCGACGGGCCTTCGGCCGGCGGCTGGCGCTGGAGCATCCCGTGGAGGGCGACGCGGTGATCTCGGTGCCCGACAGCGCGAACTCGGCGGCCCTGGGCTTCTCGGAAGAGAGCGGCATTCCCTTCGAGCTCGGTCTGCTCCGCAACCACTATGTCGGGCGGACGTTCATCCAGCCGCAGCAGAAGGACCGCGACTTCGGCGCCCGCATGAAGTACAACCCCGTGCGCGAAGTCCTCGCGGGCAAGAGGGTCGTCGTCGTCGACGACTCCCTCGTGCGCGGAACCACGAGCCGGAGCCTCGTGCGCATGCTGCGCCAGGCCGGCGCGACCGAGGTCCACTTCCGCATCGGGAGCCCTCCGGTGCGGTGGCCCTGCTTCTACGGCATCGACATGCCCACGCGCGGGGAGCTGATCGGGTCCCGGCTCGAGGTGGCCGAGATCGAGAGGAAGCTCGAGGTCGACTCCCTCGGGTACCTGTCCCTCGAGGGGATGATCGAAGCCGTCGCGGAGGGCGGACCCTACTGCACCGCCTGCTTCTCGGGCGAGTACCCCGCCCCGCTCGTGGACGTGGACAAGGGGCTCGCCTCGGCGGAGGGCCCGGCTCGGTGCTGAACCCCACGTCGGAGCGACTGCTCCGACTGCCGAAGGCCGAGCTGCACGTGCATCTGGACGGCTCGCTGCGGCCGTCGACGCTTCTCGAGCTCGCCACAGAGCGCGACGTCGATCTCCCGGCTTCCACAGCCGATGCCCTCGCCGGCCACATGATCGTCGACGACGCGGCGGGGCTGGAGGACTACCTCGAACGCTTCGCGCTCACGCTCGCGGTGATGCAGGACGAGGAGTCGCTCGAGCGCATCGCCTACGAGCTCGTCGAGGACCACGCCGCGGAGGAGGTACGCTACGTCGAGGTGCGCTTCGCGCCCCTCCTCAACACCGCCGGGGAGCTGACCGCGTCCGAAGCCCTCGACGCCGCGCTGCGCGGCCTGCACCGCGCCGAGGCCGACTTTCCGGTCCACGCCTCCGTGATCGTGTGCGGGCTTCGGACGCTCCCGCCCGCCCGCTCCGTCGAGATGGCGGAGCTGGCGGCCGCGTACCGGGGCCGGGGCGTGTGCGCCTTCGATCTCGCGGGCGCCGAGGCCGGGCACCCCGTGCGCGACCACCTTCAGGCCTTTCGCGTCGCCCGAGACGCCGGCCTCCCGGTGACCGTCCACGCGGGGGAAGGCTTCGGGGCCCCCTCGATCCGTCAGGCGATCGAGCTGGGCGGCGCGAGCCGCATCGGGCACGGCACCCGTCTCTTCGAGGACCTCGAGCTCCTGCGCCGCGTGCGGGACGAGCACATCCCGGTCGAGGTGTGCCTCACCTCCAACGTCCAGACCCGGGTCGCACGCTCGTACGCCGAGCATCCGCTCCGCCGCTATTTCGACGAGGGCCTGCGCGTCTGCCTGTGCACGGACAACCGGCTGATGTCGGGCGTGACGCTCTCCCGCGAGTACGAGCACGCGAGGGACTCCCTGGACTTCGACTGGGAGGAGCTGGTCACCGTGGCCCGCAACGGCTTCGAGTCGTCCTACGCGCCCGGGGAGCTCAGGGACCGTCTGCTGCGGGACTTCGAGCGGGACGCGCGGGCGGTCTGAGCGGATCGCCCCCTTCCCTCACCCTTCCCCGAGGTAGCGCTCCGCGAGCTCCACGAACTCGGGCGACCCGAGGTAGACCGGGGTCCGCTCGTGCAGCGAGCCCGGCTCGATCTCCATCAGCCGGCGCACACCGTCGCTGGCGCGGCCTCCCGCCTGCTCGACGATCATCGCCATGGGAGCGGCCTCGTAGAGCAGGCGCAGCTTGCCCTCGGGGCTCGCCACCTCGCCGGGATACATGAAGAGCCCGCCCTTGAGGAGCGTGCGGTGCACGTCGGCGACGAGCGAGCCGATGTACCGTGACCCGAAGCCGCCGTCGTTCTTCAGGTGGCTGACGAGGCGCTGCTGGCCGCGGGTCCAGCGGCTGAAGTACGCCTCGTTCACCGAGTAGACCTTCCGCGGCGGATCGGGGATGGTCATGTCCGGATGGCTGAGCAGGAACTCGCCGATCGACGGATCCAGCGTGAAGCCGTGGACGCCGGCGCCGGTCGTGTAGACCATCATCGTCGAGGAGCCATACAGGATGTAGCCCGCAGCGACCTGCGCCGAGCCGCGCTGGAGACAGTCGTCGAGCGTGCCCCGCTCCCCCGTCGAAATCTTCCGGTGGATGCTGAAGATCGTCCCGATGGAGACGTTGACGTCGATGTTCGACGAGCCGTCGAGCGGGTCGAAGATCACGACGTAGTCGCCGGTCGGGAACTTGTCGGGGATCGGCATGAACGTCTCGTTCTCCTCGGACGCCATGCACGCGACGAGACCGGTGTGATCCAGGGCCTTGTAGACGACCCGGTCCGCGAACACGTCGAGCTTCTGCACGTCCTCACCGTGCACGTTCTCTTCCCCCGCGGCGCCGAGGATGTCGACGAGGCCGGCCTTCGTCACCTCCCGCGAGATGAGCTTCGCGGCGAGCGCGATCTCGATGAGCAGGCTCGTGAACGCCCCGGTCGCCTCCGGGTGCAGCCGCTCCTGGTCGACGAGGAAGCGGGAGATCGTCACGACGTGTGCGTCTGGCATGTCTCCAACATCGAGCCGCACGCGCGACCGGGTCAACGACGGCGTCCGGCTGCGCCGACGGGGGTGTTCGGCTCACGCTCCGTCGTGACCGTGAAGCTCCCGTCGCGCCGTGCCCGCACCGTGACCGTGCCGGCGAGGTCGGTACGGTGGACCTCGATCCCGAAGCGGCGAAGGAGCGCCAGGACCTCGGGGGCCGGGTGCCCGTAGCGGTTGCCCCGTCCCACCGAGATCAGCGCCGTCCGCGAGCCCCCTCGAGCGAGGAGGATCGAGTCCGTGGAGGTCGAGCTGCCGTGGTGGCCCACCTTGAGGACCTCCACGTCCGACACGGTCCCCGCGATCCGGCGCTCGGTGGGCCGGTAGGCGTCGCCCGTGAGGAGCGCGTCGAAGGCGCCGTGCCGGAGATGCAGCACGACCGACGCCTCGTTGCTCTCGAGCCGAGCCGGCAGGGGCTCGGAGGGGCTCAACACCGTGAGCGTCGTACCGTCGAGCTCCAGGACGTCCCCGGAGCGGGCCGCGAGCCACGGGACCCCGGAGGCGCGCGCGATCTCGAGCACGTCGAGGTACTCGCGGCTGCCGACCGGGAGCGCCGGGTCGTAGACGGCGCCGACGTCGAAGCTCTCCAGCACCGCGGCCGCCCCCCCGATGTGGTCGAGGTCGGGATGGGTGAGGACGAGCGCGGCAAGCCGGTCGACGCCCTTCGCGCGCAGGGCTCGGACCGCCGGGTGGGCGCCGGGGTCGGGGTCCCGCCGATTCGGCGGGCCTGCGTCCACGAGGACCCAGCGCCCGCGCGCAGAGCGGACCGCGATCGCGTCTCCCTGGCCGACGTCGATCATGAGCAGCTCGAGCCTTCCCCACCCCCACAGCCCCGAGACCATCGGCCACGCCACCAGCGCCGACGCCGCATGGATGGCCACGAGGCCTCGCCGGCCCCTGGCCCCCACCCGGGGGTGCCGCGCGAGG
>JBFFWJ010000301.1:0-4990 GCA_041570315.1 Longimicrobiales bacterium
CTTGACGTGCACTTCCGTGACGTGCTGGAGCCGAGACTCCTGCTGCCCATCGGCCCCTTGGGGAGCGTAGGCAGTCAGAAACGCGGCCGACACGACGCAGATCACTTTCTTCATGGAATCCTCCAGGAAGGGGGGGAAAGCGAGGGCGCTGCGGTGTGCGGGAGGTGGGGTCCGGCGTTGGCGGCTCATCGGCCACCTCCCGCCATGAAACCCGACATAATCCAGAGGTGACCTCGCCTCCGGCAAGGAGATGCCAGCCCGTCTCACCGGAACGCGTTCGCGTCCCCTGCCCCTCGTGACCCGACGGCCACGCACCTGGCGGGTCTCCGCCCCCAGGTCTAAGCTCGGGGAGCAGACGCGCGATTCGTCTACGGTGGAGGGATCGTTGGCGGGCCTGTCCGCGAGATTCCGCCTCAGGAAGTGGTACCTCGACTGCGTCTCCGACGAGGGAACCGCCTTTGTCGGGTACGCGGGCCGAGTCCGACTCGGACCGCTCCCGCTCAGCTACCAGGGGAGCCTCGTGTCCATGCCCGACGAGCCCGCGACAGGGCGATTCACGATGCTCCCGGCCCGCATGCCGGATCTGACCGAGGGCGAGGTCACGTGGCGCAACCGCCGTCTTGCGGTGCGCGGTTCCTGGCGCAGGCTGTCGGCCGCGACCGAGCGGGTCCTGTCGGACGACGGCGAGGTGCGCGTGGTCTGGCGCTGCTTCGCGCCGGCGTGCCACGCACGCGTCACGATCCGAGGAGCGTCGATCGAGGGACCGGGCTACGCCGAAGTGCTCGAGGTATCGGGGCCACCGGCGCGGCTTCCGATCGACGAGCTGCGCTGGGGTCGGTTCGTGTCGGGTGCGGCGCACCTCGTGTGGATCGACTGGCGGGGCGAGAAGGCCCTGCGGTTGGTGCTGGCGGACGGCGCCTTCGTGCGCGCGAGCCGCGTCGACCGGGAGGTCGTGGAATCCGACGCGGGGACCCTCGCTATGACGGAGCACCGGGCGCTGCGCACGGGGACCGTGGAAGGAGCGGTCTTCGGGCGATCGTCCCCCCTGGCGCGTCTGCTTCCTGCCGGCGTCGGCGGCTGGATCGAGGAGAAGTGGGTGAGCCGCGCATTTCTGGCCCGCGCCGGAGCGGCCCCGCTCGAGGGGTGGGCGATTCACGAGAGGGTGCGGCTCCGGTGAAGGCGGCCCGGGCCCTCGGACCTGGCGCCTACGGAGCGTTCTTCACGATCGGCGTGCCCGCCGGCCTGATCGTGTGGGCGCGGGTCTCCGCTGCCAACGTGCCCCTCCCGGTGATCGAGCTGCCCTGGCTCGGCGCGCTCCTGCTGGCGGGCGGCGTCAGCCTGATCGTGGCCGGCATGCGCGACCTGCGACGCCACGGGCGCGGCCTGCCGATGAACGCCTACCCCCCGCCCGAGTACGTGCGGCTCGGCGTGTACGGCTGGACGCCCCACCCCATCTATGTCGGCTTCGGGATGGTCGTGGCCGGCGTCGCCATCGGCGTGGGCTCCGCGAGCGGCCTCTGGCTCGTCGCACCGGCGACCGTCCTGGGGATGGTGGCGCTCGTCCTCGGATACGAGCGTCACGATCTTCGAGCGCGCTTCGGGCCGAGCACGATCCACCGGCCCCGACTGTCCCTGCCCGAACCGGGGAGGAGCGGCCGACGATCTGGGATCGCGCGTCGGTCTACGCATTGGTGATCGTGCCGTGGATGATCGCCTACGAAGGCGTCTTCCGCCTCGGCGTCCCCCCGGACGCGATCGAGGCGTACTTCGCCTTCGAGGGGTCGATGCCGGTTCTGGTGTGGACCGAGGGCTTCTACGCGAGCGTCTATCTGCTGGTGGGGCTCGCTCCCCTCATCGCGCCCACGACCGGGGTTCTGCGACGGTTCTCCATGGCGGGGCTCCTCGCGACGGTGGTGGTCACGCTCATCTACCTCTGTGTCCCGCTGGTCGCGCCGCCGCGCCCGTTCGAGGGTGGAGGGATGTTCGGCGCGATGCTCCGACTCGAGCGCGCGATGTCGCACACGGTCGCCGCCTTCCCCTCGTTTCACGTGCTCTGGACGCTGATCGCCGCGGAGGCTTGGACGCGGAGCGTGCCGCGAGGCCGTCGGCTCGTGTGGCTGTGGGCGGCGGCGATCACGGTGAGCTGCATCACGACGGGGATGCACGCGCTCGTCGACGTGGTGCTCGCGCTCGCGCTCTGGCCACTCTTTCGCAGCTACGATCACGTGTGGGCGCTGCTCCGGCACGGTGCCGAACGGGTCGCCAACTCATGGCGGGAATGGCGTGTCGGCCCGGTCCGGATCATCAACCACGGGTTCTACGCGGGACTCGCCGGCACGGTCGGCCTGTGGGCGGCGGCGACCCTCGCCGGGCCGGAAGGGCGCTCGGGCGTCGTGATCATCTTCTTCGGTGGGCTGCTCGGCGCGGGCCTGTGGGCCCAGCGTCTCGAGGGATCCTCGGAGCTGTCGCGGCCATTCGGGTACTCCGGCAGCGTCGTGGGGTCCGTGGGGGGAGGCCTCGTCCTGCTCGCCGCCGGGCAGCCGGCACTTCCCTCTCTGGCGGCCACCGCGGCCGTCGCCCCCTGGATCCAGGCGATCGGAAGGATGCGCTGCCTCGTGCAGGGGTGCTGCCACGGAACTCCGTGCGCGACCCACCACGGCATCGAGTATCGCCACCCGAGCAGCCGGGTCGTGGGGCTCGCCGGTCTGGCCCATCGGCCCCTGCACCCCACGCCGCTCTACTCCATTCTGGCCAACGTCGTGATCGGGGTGCTCGCCATGAGGATGTGGCACCTCGGCGCGGGACTCTTCTTCATCGGGGGCACCTACATGCTGTTGGCCGGGACGGCGCGCTTCGTCGAGGAATCGTTCCGAGGCGAGCCGCAGACGCCCGTCGTGGCGGGCCTTCGGTTGTACCAGTGGACGGCCCTGATCATGGTCGTGGCCGGGATCGTGATGACCTCGCTGCCGAGCCCCGCGGCTCCGACGCCCTCCGGCTGGACCGATCCCGGCAATGTGGCGTTCGCGCTCCTCTTCGGGTTGATCGTGGCCTTCGCGATGGGTGTCGATTTCCCCGAGTCCAACCGCCGCTTCGCCCGGCTGTCGGGCTGACCCGCGGCACTCCGTGGGGCATCGGCGGGACGGCGGGACGCTCGACCGGTACCGACCCCGCGTGCCCGAGGGGTGCGGGCGCAGTCCGAGCCCTCGAGCTTCTGCCTACCGACCCTGGTTCCACACGCCGATCGGCCGGTCCGTTTCCGCCCACATCGCGGGATCGGCCCACCAGCGGTCTCCGTACGGCTCGGCGCCCGGCCACACCTCGTCGAGCGTCATTCCGTCGCGAACGACCCCACCCTGGATGACGTACCGGATGTCGGTCGTATTGCGGATGTCGTCCAGAGGGTTCGAGCCGAGCACGAGGAGATCCGCAAGCTTGCCGGCACGGATCGACCCGATGTCCCGATCGGCCCCCAGGAACCGCGCGCCGTGGATCGTGGCGACCTCGAGGGCCCCCATCGGTCCCATCGCGGACTCGGTCATCCAGATCTCCCAGTGTGAGCCGATCCCGTGCGCCTGACCGTGGGAGCCGATCGCCCCGCCCCCTCCCTCGGCGATCACGTCGGCCATGCCCTGCGCCACGAACGGGAAGCTGTAGTCGGTCGCGGGCCGCCACATGCGTCGACGGGTCTGGGGGATCACCTGCCTCCACGGCATCCACAGCTGGAGCTTCGGATCACGCCAGACATCGGTCTCCTGGAAGAAGTATTCCTCGTTCCAGGGGCCGATGCCGCCCACCACGAAGGTCGGCGAGTACACCGCATTCGTCCTCCCGAACATCTTCGCCGCGTCCCCGTGGAGCGGCGTGTAGCTCATGGGGTGCTCGAAGGCGGTCTGCCCGTCCAGGATCATCCCGAGGTTGTACGCGAGGTCGCTGCCCTCCGAGGTGACCATGAGATTCCTGGCGCGGGCGGCGTGGCTCACCCACTGCCGCTGGTCGCGCCTCGGCTGCAGGTATTGCTTGATGCCGGTCGCACCCCAGTCCGCGAGTCGGTTCACGTTCTGCTCCACGACCTCGTAGCTCGTGAGCTCGTTCTGGCGCGCGCCGTCGCCCCGGTATAGAGGGTCTCCGGTGCTGTAGGTGCGCGGGCCCACGACCGCGCCGGCATGGATGAGCTCACCGGTCGGGAAGACCACCTGAGACCACATCGAGTTGTCGAGGTTGGCCGTGACGCCATAGGCCAGGTAGACCGCCTGCTCGAAGTCGTGGCGGGGGTTGAAGCCCCGGTTCTCTCGGTAGTGGTGGGCGTGCATGTCGACGATGCCCGGCATCACCGTGGCGCCCGCCAGGTCGATGACCTCGTCCGCCGATGCGCTGTCGCAAGTCCCGACGCAGGCGATCCGTGAGCCGTCGATCAGGATCGTCCCGCGCTCGATGACCTGCCGGTCCTCCATCGTGAGGAGTCGAGCGTTCGTCAGAGCCAGGGTTCCGCTGGGGATCGGACGCGCCACCATGAGCGACACGTCGACCGTGTCCGTGGTGCCGTCACCCGGCCGGTGGGCGTAGAAGCGCGGCCCACTTCCGAAGTCGAGGGTCCCGGAGTCGCGCCAGCGAGGAAAGAGCCCACCCTCGGTGCTCACCTGCTCGACCGGGACCTTGCCGTTGCCCTTCGCGATGTCGAGGGGCTCTCCACCCGTCGCCCCGTACGGGAACGGTGCGACATAGACGTTGTCCCCCTCCTGGATCGCCAGCCACGATCCGTCGGGAGAGATCTGGATCTCGTCGGCGTAGGGCAGCGTGGCGTGCACCGTCCGTCCGCTCCCGTCGGGCCGTACGGAGTACAGGCCCCTCCGTGACGGTCCATCGCCCTCCGCCTCGAAGCCGTCGGGAAAGAAGATCCTTCCGTCCGGCCCATAGCTCGCGCGCGGGATCTGCGCGCGAGCGCCCCCGCTCGCGCCGACGATCGTGAGTGGCTGGGGGTCGCCGCCGCCCA
>JBFFWJ010000302.1:0-4983 GCA_041570315.1 Longimicrobiales bacterium
CGTGCCGGAAGTCGGGAATCCTGATCAACACATTCATGCTGGCTAGTGACCCTTATCTGGTGCAGTTCGTTAAGAAGGTCTCGGAGATCGCGCGCGGCAAGGCGTACTTCACGAGCACCATGACGCTGGGCCAGTACATCATGATGGACTTCATGCGCAACAAGCGGCGCAGGGCGGGATGAGCGCAGGCCGCCCCCGGCGCGGGCCGTCCGTCCTCGCGCTGGCGACCCTGCACCTCGTGGCTGCCGGCTGCGCCGACCAACCGCGCCCGTCGGGCCCCGTGGGCGAGGCGGTCCGGCCCAACTACGCGATCCGGCTCGACAGCGAGACGAGCGAGGCCGACCTCTTCCACCTCGTCGAGGACGACGACGGCGTCCGCGTCCAGACCGGACCCGCCGGCATCGCCTACCGGTCCGAGGACGCCGTGTCCGCGGGCGACTTCCGCGTCTCGGCCACCTTCGTGCAGTACGGCGCCCCGGTCGGCTACCGGGAGGCGTACGGGATCTTCGTCGGGGGGCTCGACCTCCAGGCCACCGGGCAGGAGTACACCTACCTTCTCGTCCGTCCCACCGGTGATTTCCTCGTCAAGCGCAGGATCGGCGACACGACCGAGACGCTCGCCGACTGGTCCGGGCACGACGCGGTCGAGCGCGTGCGGGAGGAGGGGGACGAGCCGGTCAACACCCTCGCGATCGAGGTCGTCGGGCCCGAGGTCGCGTTCGTCGTCAACGGCACGGTCGTCCATACGCTCCCCACGCCACGAGCGCGGCCCCACGGCATCGCGGGCGTCCGGGTGAACCACCGACTCGACGTGCGGGTCGACGACTGGCGGATCGTGCCCCTGACGCCCGGGTCGTAGCCGCTCGGCCGTCAGGCTGCCGAGGCCCCGAGCGACTCGATCATCGGCAGCGCGCGCCGACGCGCCATCAGCTCGAGGAACAAGTCCTCGGCCAGCAGACCCGACACGGCGAGCGTGACGCCCAGCCGAGCGCCGTTCGCGCCCATCGGGCCGAGCAGGATCGGGGCCGCGCACAGGATCACGGCGATGCGAAGCACCGCGCCACGTCCCACGAGCCCGGTGCACCCCGCGCGCACGAAGAGGCCCTGGTGGTACTGGCGGTGGCCGTACAGGGCGGGATACAGGGCGGCCACCGCGAAGGCCCGCCCCGCGGGCTCGAGCAGAGAGGGATCGAGCCGGAAGCCGGTCCACAGGATCGCCTCGCGGATCGCCGGGATCGAGAGCACCGCGAGGAGCCCCGTAACCGCCACCGCGAGCCCCGCGGCGTAGAGGCGCGTCCGTCGATGCGCGCCCCGGGAGTCCACGAGCGCCAGCGAGGCGTGCTGGAGCTGCCCGACGGGTGCCGTCAGGAACCAGGCGACAGCTTCGACGACCGTGAAGGCCGCGATCGAGCACTCGGGCTCCGGCGTGCGTGCGAGCACCGAGGTGATGATGAGCGGCGTGCTCCACCAGAGCATCACGTTCACCATCAGCGGCGTGGAGAACGAGAGCAGGCGGTCCTCGCCCTCGCTCTCGAGCTCGCTGGATTCCCCCCTGGTCGGGGTGGGCGCCTGCGAGAACGTCACGGCGAGCGCCTCCACGGCCAGCCCCGTCGTGAAGGCCACGCCCCCCAGCCAGGCGCCGGCCGAGGTCGTCGCGAGGGCGAAGGCGATCACCGCCAGGACACCCGTGCGGGCCCCCGTCGCGAGGGCGATCGGGTGCGTCCTGTGACCGGCCACGAGACGGCCCTGGTGCAGCGCGCGCAGCCCGGTCAGCGCCGGGACCGGCCAGAGCACCGCCATGGCCGAGAGCGCCTCCTCGAGGACCAGGTCCTGGACCCCCACGATGCGCTCGAAGATGAACACGCCGGCCGGGGTGAAGGCGATCGCGGCCGCCAGAGCGGAAAAAAGGAGGCCCACCGCGATCGTGAACCGGCGCACCGGCCGGAGGTCGCCGACGCCCAGCAGGCGGGCGGTGGCCACCTGCTGGACCACGAGGAGCGGCGCGTACAGGACGCCGATCAGGGCGAACGCCACGCCGTAACCGGCCAGGGCCATCGCGGGATCGGTGGTCCTGGCCAGCGCCGCGGCGAGCAGAGGGTTCGTGGCGGTCAGCAGGTAGCTGGTGGCCACGAGCGGGAGGTAGAAGCGCCCGAACGCCCTCGCTCCGAGAACGCTCACCGTCCGCGCGGTCACGGCCCGTGCGCCCGCGAGCCCCACGGCCCCGGAGCCGCGCGCCCACGGGTTCTCGGGCGCGAGCCGGCGTCGCTGCCGACCGATCGAGCGCTCACGGCTGGCCCCCGTTCAGAGACTCGAAACGCGCTCCCCATTCGTGCGCGCCGCACGCCGGCGGCGCAAGCCCCGCCCGCCTGGCCGGTCGGGAGCTCTCCACCGAGCGTCCCGGCCACGCGCGCGCGACGCGTCGGGTCCGGCGCGGCCGGGTCGCCCGCGCTCAGTCGTCCGCGCGGTCGCCCTCCTGCTCGCGGTCCAGCGACCGCTTGCGCAGCCACAGCCCCGCGCCCGCCATCATGCCCAGGGGGAGGAGCGTGAGGAACGCGGTCGTCGCCAGGAAGGCCTGGCGGTTCTCGTCCCGCGCGTCGAAGCAGACCGGACACGCCGAAGCCGCTTCGGGGAGCACGGCGAGGAGGGCCAGCGCGGCGGCGACGACGAGGAAGCGGCTCACAGGTACACCTGCACGTAGAGGACGGGCCACACCAGCACCACGAAGTACCAGAAAGCCGACACGGTGGCGAGCTGCGTCGCCCTGAGCCGCCCGTGATCCAGCTCGTAGTACGCCCAGATCAGCGCGACCAGCGCGCCGACGGCGTGGATGCCGTGCGCGCCCACGATCAGGTAGAAGAACCCGCCGTAGGTGCTGGACTGGATCGTGAGTCCCTCCGCCAGGAGCGCGACCCACTCCATGCCCTGGAAGCCGACGAAGACCCCGCCGAGCAGGATCGACAGCAGGAGCGGGATGCGCGCGCCGCCGGGCTGACGCCGGAAGGCGAACCAGGCCAGAACGAGGACCACGCCGCTCGCGAGGAGCGCCAGCGTGTTGAAGGCCGTCTGCTCGACCGGCAGCCGCGGCTGGCCGTACGGCGGCCAGAGCTGCCCCGCGACCTGTGACTTCACGATCGAGTGGGCGGAGATCAGCCCCGCGAAGAACATCACCTCGGTGAAGATGAAGATCAGCATCCCAAGCACGCCGTTCGACACGAGCGGCGCGCGCCGGATAGGCTCCGGGCGCTGCTCGATCGGGTGCGTGGCGGACTCGGTGGTCATGAACGGCTCTGCGCTCCTCGGGCACGCCGCACGCCAGGCGCGGCGCGGCTCACTCCGGTGGTCGGAAGGACGCGACGTGGTCCGCGAGCGCCCCGATCTCCTCCTCGGAGAAGCTGGCGCCCCACGCGACCATAAGCGACGATCCGCCGACCGACGCCGCGCCGTCGCGGATGACCGCGCGGATGCGATCCATGTCGCGCGTCTCCCAGAATGCCGGGTCCGTGAAGGACGCGGGGCGCGGGTCGAGCAGCACCCCCGCCGGCCCGTCACCCGCCCCGGACGTGCCGTGGCAGGTCGCGCACACGAGGTTGAAGGTCTGCGCCGCGTTGAAGCCCGCCTCGGCCACGACCTCCTCGGCCGCGACCTCCCCGCCCTCGCCTTCGCCCTCGACCCCGCGCTCGACGGCCGCCTGGGCCGCGAGGTTCTCCCAGTTGCGACCCTCGTGGTTGAGGACGTCGGGAGAGACGCCCGCGACCATGAGGAACATGAGGATCAGGGAGGTGGTGAGCATCCACTTCATGAGCCTCTTCTCCCACTTGAGGTGCATGAAGTTCTGGATGACCAGGTTCGCCTTCACGATCGCGATGCCGAAGGCGGTGACCAGCGTCAGCCAGCGGATCCCGAGCTCCGGACCCGCCACGCTGACGAGGAAGAGGACCACCAGGATGAGGTAGACGTTCCGGTAGTTGACGTGATGACCGTCTTGATGCTCGGACATGTCGCCCTACTTCGCGATGTAGAGAAGCGGGAAGAGGAAGATCCAGACCACGTCGACGAAGTGCCAGTAGATCCCGATCAGCTCCACGCGGTGGAGCTCCCTCCCCCTGTAGGCGTCGAACGCCACGAAGCCCATGATGATCGCTCCCGCGATCACGTGCAGCGCGTGCAGGCCCGCCGCCGTGTAGTAGAAGGACCAGAAGGTGTTGGCGGTGATCGTGTAGCCGTGGAGGATCTCGTTCGTCCACTCGTAGGACTTGATGATGAGGAACGTCGCCGCCCCGCCCATCGTCAGGACCAGATACTTGGCCGCGGTCTTACCATCCCCCTTCTCCGCCGCCTGGTGACCGAGCACCGCGGTGAAGCTGGACGTGAGGAGGACGAAGGTGTTCACCGCCCCGATCCACGTCTGGGTGTGGGCGGCGGCGTCCGCCCACTCGGGGTGGCCGAGCCGGTGCATCAGGTAGGAGCCCAGCAGCCCCCCGAAGATGACCACCTCGGACGCGAGAACCCACCAGACGGCCAGGCGGCCGGTCGGGATCCCGGTCGCGCTCCGGGTCGTAGCGATCGGTCTTGCGTGTGCCATCAGCCAGGTAGGTGTTGGGGCCAGTAGTCCTCTTCACGATCCGGATGGCCGTACTCGTACGGGCCCCGGTACACGCTCGGCAGGCCCTCGGGCCAGTTGCCGTGCGGCGGCGGCGACTCGGCCGTCCACTCCAGCGTGTTCGCCTTCCACGGGTTCTTGCCGGCCTTCGGACCCTTCAGCCAGCTCATGATGCAGTTGTAGAAGAAGACCAGCTGGAAGGCGAGCATCACGAGCAGGGCGATCGTCGCGATCTGGCGGAGCTGGAAGTGCGCCGCGGTCGCGATCTCCGGGAAGTGCTCGAAGTTGTAGATCCGGCGGTGCTGGCCGCCCATGCCGAGCACGAAGAGCGGGATGAAGATGACGTTGAAGGGGATGATCGTGCCCCAGAAGTGGATCTTGCC
>JBFFWJ010000303.1:0-4979 GCA_041570315.1 Longimicrobiales bacterium
ACGGGCGCCTGGTCCGCACCGATCAGGGCTCGTTCCCGTACGACCGTCTCGTCCTGGCGCTCGGAAGCGAGCCCAGCTTCTTCGGCGTGGCCGGGGCCGAGGAGCACGCCTTTCCGCTCCGCTGGATGGCCGACGCCATCCCCCTCCGCCATCACGTCCTCACCCGCTTCGAGGTCGCGCTCGCGGCGTCCGCCGAGCGCAGGAGGCGGCTGCTCACCTTCGTCGTGGTCGGCGGTGGGCCCACCGGGGTGGAGTACGCGGGCGCGCTCTCGGAGCTGATCTTCGGGCCCCTCCTCGCGGACTTCCCGTCGATCGGTAGGGACGAGGTCCGCATCGTCCTCCTCGAGGGGGGCGACCGGCTCCTTGCCGGGATTCCGGACCGGCTCGGCGCCTACGCGCTCGAGCGCCTCGCCCGCCGTCGGGTGGACGTGCGCTTCGGCGGGCTCGTGGAGTCCGTCGACGCGCTCGGCGTCACGCTGACCGACGGCGTGCGGGTGGAGAGCGAGACCGTGGTCTGGACCGCCGGAGTGCAGGGAGAGCCGCGGGCCGCCGAATGGGGCCTGCCCGTGGCGAAGGCCGGGCGCGTTCCCGTCAACGACCTTCTGGCCCTGCCGGACCGTCCGGAGGTGCACGTGGTCGGCGACCTCGCATACCGGGAGGACGACGAGGGGAGGCCGCTCCCGCAGGTCGCGCAGGTGGCCATCCAGCAGGGCCGGTGCGTCGCGCGCAACGTCCTGAGGGAGATCCGGGGCGGCCGGCCCGAGCCGTTCCGCTATCGCGATCCCGGGATGCTGGCGGTGATCGGACGCAACGCCGCCGTCGCCCGGATCTTCGGGATCTCCTTCCGGGGGTGGCCGGCGTGGCTGGTCTGGCTCGCCATCCACGTCAGCTGGCTGATCGGGTTCCGCAATCGCGTCCTGGTGCTCGTCAACTGGGGATGGAACTACGTCTTCTACCGGCGTGCCGTGCGCCTCATCCTTCCGACCCTCGTCCCGTCCGAAGGGCACCGCGACGCCGCGGGGCCCGATCCGCCTTCAGGCCCGGGCCACGGGCGGGCGTAGGCGCTGCGGGGCACGTCGAGGTCGAGCTTGCCGGCGGACGCGCGGCGGTGCGAGACTTCACCGTCGCTTCCGACTCTTCGGCTTCGTAGGTATGTCCGCTTCACGCCTCGCCCTGCTCGCCGTCCTCGTCGGCGTGCTCCCCGGGTCGGCCACCGCCCAGCTGTCCCTGCTCGGAGGAGTGGGCATCTCGAGCCCGCTCGGGGACTTCTCGAACGAGGCCACGACCGGTTATCACGCGCGTCTCGGGGTGCAGGTGTCGCTTCCGGCCCTGCCCGTGGCGCTGCGTGCGGACGGAGACTACCACGCCTTCTCGGCCGCGCGCTCCGGCGTCGAGGATCCCGACGTTCTGGCGGGCGCGCTCAACGTGGTCTTCTCGCTGCCGGGGGTCGGGCTCAACCCCTATCTGCTCGGGGGCTTGGGCCGGTACCGGGTCGAGGACGGCACGGACACCGGCACGTCCGAGATCCGCAACGGCTTTCACGTCGGCTTCGGCGTCGCCCTGGGCGTGGTCGGCCCGGGAGCGTTCGCCGAGCTCCGGTTCGTGCAGGTCGATCGGGACGTCGGGAACAGGCGCTACCTTCCGCTCACGGTCGGTCTGCGGCTCTAGGGAGCCTCCGCACGAGCCTGGCGCGCCTCCTCGCGCGTGCCGTTCGAGCCTGGCGGGCCTCGCCGCGCGCGCCGCGGCCCGGCCGTCGGCTGCGGCGCCCACGAGGCCGTACCCCGGGCGCGTCGGCTCAGTACGCGGCGAGCTCCACGATGGCCTCGACCACGTCGGGAGTCTGGGGCAGGATCTCGTTCTCGACGGCCGGCGCGTAGGCCACCCAGGTATCCATCGACGCCACACGCCGCACGGGCGCGTCCAGCCACTCGAAGACCTCGTCGGCGATGCGGGCCGCGATCTCGGAGCCGATCCCCCACGAGCGGCTGTCCTCGTGGACGACCACGACCCTGCTGGTCTTCTTCACCGACTCGGCGATCCGCTCCATGTCGAAGGGCTGAAGCGTGCGCAGGTCGAGGATCTCGGCATCCACGCCGTGCTGCTCCCAGGCGATCTTCGCCGCGTCCAGGCTCCGCTTCACGAGCGCGCCGCAGGTCACGACCGTCACGTCCGTCCCCTCCCGCACGACCCTCGCCTTGCCGAAGGGAATCATGAACTCGGGACCGGGGTCCCGCCCCTTGTTGTACACCTGCCGGTACAGGTGCTTGTGCTCCAGGAAGAGCACCGGGTCGTCGCAGCGGATCGCGGTCCGCAGCAGGCCGGCCGCGTCCTCCGCGGTGGCGGGCAGGCACACCCTGAGCCCGGGGCAGTGGGTGAAGAGCGTCTCACCCGTCTGGGAGTGGTAGATCGCTCCTCCCTTCAGGTACCCCCCGTAGGTCGCCCGGATGACCACCGGCGCCGACCACCTCCCGCACGAGCGGTAGCGCATCGTCGCCAGCTCGTTGCGGATCTGCATCATGGCGGGCCAGATGTAGTCGAAGAACTGGACCTCGACGACGGGCCTGAGGCCGCGCAGCGCCATGCCCACCGCCCGACCGACGATGTTGGCCTCCGCGAGCGGCGAGTTGTACACCCTCTCGGAGCCGAACCGCTGCTGCAGGCCGTGCGTGACCTTGAACACCCCGCCCTTGCCCTTGACCTCCTCGAGGGCGTCCTCCCGGGAGGCGTCGGCGACGTCCTCGCCGAAGACGACGATCCTGGGGTCCCGCTCCATCTCCGAGCGCAGGCAGGAGTTGAGCAGGTCGACCATGGTCAGGAGCTTCTCCCCCTGGTATCGGGGCGAGTCCTCCGTGTCGAAGTCCGGCGAGCCGGGGTCGACGTCCTCCGAGAAGAGATGCTGCGCGGCCGTCTCGGGACCGGGCTGGGGTGACGCGAGGGCCCGTTCGCCGGCGGCCGATACCTCCGCCGCGATCTCCTTCTCGAGCTCGTCGAGCTCCTCGTCGCTGGCCAGGTCCTGCTCGACGAGCAGCCGTCGGGTCCTCGTGAGGGGATCGCGCGCGTCCTGCTCGGCCCTCTCCTCCTCCGTGCGATACAGCCGCTCGTCATCGGACATCGAGTGCGAGTAGGGCCTCGTGGTGTGCGCATGGATGAACGCCGGCCCGCGTCCGGCGCGCGCGTACCCGATCGCCTCGCCGGCGGCCCGGTAGGTCTCCACGACGTCCGTGCCGTCGCACTCCACGATGAGCATGCCGGGAAACCCGCGCACGAGCCGGGAGATGCTGCCGCCGGCGGTCTGGACCTCGACCGGCACGCTGATCGCGTATTCGTTGTCCTGAACCACGTAGATCACGGGCAGGCCGAGGTTGCACGCGGTGTTCAGCGACTCCCAGAACTCGCCCTCCGAGGTCGCGCCGTCCCCGGTGCAGACGATGACGACCTCGTCCTCGGCGAGGCCCCCGGCCCGTTCCCGCAGGGCCTCGGTCGCCGCGATCTTCCGGCCCGCTTCCGCGGCGCCGACCGCCTGGAGGAACTGCGTGCCCGTCGGAGAGGACGAGGTCGGCGTGTTGAAGCGCACGTCGCCGAAGTGGGACGGCATCTGCCGGCCCCCCGAGGCCGGATCGGCCTGGGCGCCCACCGCCTGGAGGAGGTGGTCGAGCGGGGACTGGCCGAGCGCCAGCATGAGGGCCCGGTCCCGGTAGTAGGGGAAGATCCAGTCCCGGCCCGAGCGCAGGTGCTCCGCCACGGCGACCCCCACGGCCTCGTGCCCCGCGCCGGAGATCTGGAAGAAGATCTTGTTCTGCCGCTTGAAGCTGATCTCCCGGTCGTCGATGCGGCGGGACGTCACCATCGTGCGGTAGAATCGCAGGAGCTGCTCCTGCGTGAGCCCGGCCAGATCCCGCGGGCTCAGGATCTCCTTCTCTTGCGTCGCCATGTACTCCGGGGTGGGAGTCGTTCGAGAGGTTCCAAAGATACCGCCCGCGCGCCGCGGGAGCGAAGGGTGGCTTACTCCCCGGCTCGAGACGGAGCCAGCTCTCCCCGGATCTCCGCCGGGTCGGTCACCGGGAGGCGACACGCGTACCCGTGACAGACGTAGGCGGCCGGCCGACCTTCCACGGGCCCTCGGCCCGCGAGGAGCGGGATCCCGTCCCCGCTCTCCTCGCGGCGGCCGGCGATGACCCCGCCCGGCAGGAAGTCCTCGTGCGCCGCCTCGACGAGCGCGCGGGTCGCGGCCTCGTCCGGCGAGCCGGCGATGACGATCTCGACCGGGGCGGCCAGCAGGCGGTCCAGGGTCGAGAGCATGCGCCCGAAGGCGGGGCCGTATCGAGCCAGCACCTGCGCCTCGTGGTCGACGATGCGCCTCGCGCCTTCGCGGTAGCGGTCCTCGTCGAACGCGTGACCGGCTCGGATGAGGAGCTCGGCGGCGAGCGAAGGTCCCGAGGGGGTCGCGTTGTCCATGGGGTCCCGGGGCCTCAGGAAGAGCTCCTCCGCGTCCGCCGCCGTGTCGAAGACGGTTCCCTCGGCGTCGTCCCAGAAGCGCTCCAGCACCTCGTCGCACAGCCAGCGCACCGCGTCGAGCCACCGTGCGTCCAGCGTGGCTCCGTGAAGGGAGAGCAGCGCGTTGCCGAGGGCGCCGTGGTCGTCCAGGAACGCCGGGATCTTGGCCTCGCCGTCCTTGTAGGTGTGCAGCAAGCGGCCTCGGGGGCGCAGCTCGGACCACAGGAACTCCGCGGCGGCGGTCGCGGCGTCGACGTAGTCCCAGCGACCCAGGGCGGCGCCCGCCTCGGCGAAGGCCCGGATCGCCATCCCGTTCCACGACACGAGGATCTTCTCGTCCCGGAAGGGCGCCTCCCGGCCCGCGCGGCGTGCGAGGAGCGCGGTCCGGGCACGGGCCAGGCAGGCGCGGAGCGCGCCCGTCTCCATGCCCAGGGCGCGTGCGACGGCGTCCAGGTCGTGGGGGAGCCACAGGATGTTCCGGCCCT
>JBFFWJ010000304.1:0-4968 GCA_041570315.1 Longimicrobiales bacterium
CGGGACGGGACGCCCGAGGTGCTGCTGGCCGACCCCCACGGGATGAGCGTGCAGCTCCAGGCCCCGGCGGACTGCGGGGGCGGCGGTCCGTTGGGAAGCGTGTGCGCGGCCGCCGAGCCCGCCGCCGGTCCCGGGTCCCTGCGCCTGACGGGGATCAGCCACCTCACGAACAACGCAGGGGACCCCGAGCGGTCGGTGAGCTTCTACCGACAGGTTTTCGGGCTGGAGATCCAGGCGTACCAGGCGGCAGCGCCGCTGCTCGGCGTGGGCACGGGAGGCCGCGAGTTCCTGATGTTCATCGGGGGCACGGTGGGCCGCAGCGAGGAGGAGGCCCTGCGACGCCCGGGAGCCGTGCATCACGCTTGCCTCTCCGTCGCCGAGTTCAGCGTGGCGGGCGTGCGTGCGGCGCTCGAGGAGAACGGCGTCCAGGCCCGCGACGGCGCCGGCCCCGGCCCCCTCCGGCACTGGATCTCCCTGCGGATGCCCGACCGCGGGGGCGCTCCCGGTGGGACGCCCGAGCTCTACTTCAGCGACCCGGACGGCCTCTCGATCCAGGTGCAGGACACCTCGTACTGCGGCGGCGGGGGCTACCTCGGTGACGACTGCGGCTGACCCCGGCTCAGGATCCGAGGTTCTCGTACCACCTGACCATGCCGCCCGCCCCGCTGCAGACCACGTCCGGTCGCCCGTCGGCGTTGATGTCGGCGCCGACGCACCCGTTCATCGCGTACTCGCTCTCGATGCGCGCGTAGCTCCACTCTCCCGTGGCCGGATCCCCGGGCGAGAAGAACACGTGGACGCCCGGCGTGGCGTCCGGGGTGTCGTCGGTAATCCGCCCATTGTCGTTGGCCACGATGTCGACGAGGTCGTCGCCATTGAGGTCGAGCACCGCGATCTCGTGCCCTCGCCCGATACCCTCGAAGATGACGCGCCGCGGCCACGCGCCGCCCGACTCGGTGTAGACGACCACCTCGTTGCCGTGCCACGGCTCCACCGAAGCCACGACGCGCTCGCCACGGCTTCGCCCGAAGCCCACGTCGCTGGCGCCCAGCCGTGGCGCCTCACCCTCGTGACCGCGCGTGAGCAGCTCCTTGCGGAACGTCATCCCATCGCCTGAGCCCGTGGCCCAATAGCGGCCGACACCCTCGAAGCTCGCCACCAGGACGTGATCGCGGCCGCTGTCGTCCCACTGGACCGGGCGCACGCGGTGGATGATGCCGGGGATGTCGGCGTCGGCGACGAGGTGCCGGTCCCAGTCGGCCTGGTCGTACCAGAACACCGAGGCGCTGTCCTGATCGTACGTGGGCGCCAGGCTCGCGGGCCCGATGAGGGGGGCGTTGAGGAGCTCCAGCATCCCGTCACCGTCGAGGTCGGCCCACACGACGTGGTGGGACGTCGCGAAGCGGTCGATGAGCTCCGCCTCCCAGGCCCCGGTCGGGGCGCCCTGGCTCCGCGCGATCCAATTGAGCCCCTCGCTGTTTGCGGCCTGCATGGCGAAGGCGCTCTGGAAGGCGACCTCGGGGGTGCCGTCGCCGTCGAGATCGGCGATCGCCTGGTTCACGACGCTCGGCACGCCCTCGACGATCACGTGGCGCTCCCACGAGGGGTTCTCGTACCACGCGACCTCGGGGACCGCCAGGGAGTTCGGCATCACGTCGACGAGCCCGTCGCCGTTGAAGTCCGCCACGGCGACCGCGTAGCCGCCCCGGATCTCGCCGATGTCGTGGGCCTGGAAGCGGACGGGCCCGGCCGCCGGGGTGGACTCCTCCGGCGCGGCGCAGGCCGCGCCCGCGAGGGCGAGCGAAAGGAGCACAAGGCCCCTGCGGAGCACTACCACGGTCACCTCCGGGGTTGCCGAGCCACGGTGCGCGGCTGATCGCTCCCATGTGAGGCATCTTCGGTCCCGGGCGCAAGGTGCTGCGGGCGGGTCGTGCGGCACGGCGATGCCGTGTCGTGCCTGGAGCGCCCGTGCGTCGTAGGTTGCGGGCGATGAACGCAAGCGTTCTGTGGCTCCAGATCGGTCTGCTCACCGCGGAAGTCGTGACGACGGCCTTCCTCTTCGTCGTCGTCTTCCGCGCGAGGCGCGTGCTCGGCCTGGTCCCGCTGTACGTGGTGGTCGGGACCTTCCAGTTCGTGCAGACGCCCCTCCTGCTGTCGGTCTACGTGCCGTTCTCGGAGGCGATCCAGATCTCGCCCGGCTCGGCCGTCATGCTGCCGGCCACGATCTTCGCCGTGCTCCTCGTCTACATCGCCGAGGACGCCCCGGCGGCCAGAAGGCTCACCTACGGCGTCGTGATCGCGAACGTCGCGCTCTCCCTGCTCGCGGTGTTCTTCGACCAGCAGCTCGCCGAGGGCGGCCCGGGTGGCCTCGTCGACCTCCCGCCGGCCTTCTTCCGTTCGCAGCCGCGCATTCTGCTCGTGAGCACGGCCGCGATGTTCATGGACGTCGTGCTCGTGATCGTGCTCTACGAGGCGATCTCCGCGCGGATCCGCTCGATCTACCTGCGCCTCTTCCTGAGCACGACCGTGGTGCTCTGGCTCGATACGGTGGTCTTCGTGACCGGCGCGTTCTTCGGGCAGCCCGAGGTCCCGACCGTCATGCTCTCGGCGATCCTGGGCAAGACCGCGACCGCCGCGGTGTACGCGGCCGCCTTCGCGGCCTTCGTGCTCAAGCCCGGCCTGCACCTCGCACCCTCCGCCGAGCAGCAGGACGTCGCGGACTTCTTCCGGCCGCTCACCTATCGGCAGCGCTACGAGCAGGCGCGGGAGATGGCTCTTCGCGATCCGCTGACGGGGCTGTACAACCGCCGCTACTTCCAGGACGCCCTCGAGCGCGAGTCCGACAGCGCGCTGCGGTATTCCAGCCCGCTGGCGCTGCTTCTGATCGACGTCGATCACTTCAAGCCGGTCAACGACCGCTACGGGCATCAGGAAGGCGACCGCGCCCTGAAGCTCGTCGGCGCCTCGATTGCCCGCACGGTGCGCGGTGCGGACATCGCGTGCCGCGTGGGCGGCGAGGAGTTCGCCGTAATCGCGCCGCGCGCCGACGAGGAGATCGCCGAGCTGCTCGGAGAGCGCGTCCGCGCGTCGCTCAGACAGGACTTCCGGGCCGTGGATCCACCCTTCGCCATGGACCGCCTGACCGTGACCATCGGCGTGGCGGCGATCTCGGGTCAGGAGTCGGAGCCCGTCAAGTCGATCCCCGACAGGATCTTCGGCATCGCGGACCGGCGGCTCTACCTGGGCAAGAAGACGGGACGGGATCGCGTCGTCGGCTGGCGCGCCGAGGCCGAGCCGCCCACGCTGCCGGCGGCGGAGTCCTAGCGCCGGGGCCCGCGCGGCTTCAGCGGTTCACGAGGAGCCAGACCGCCAGGAGCCCTCCCGCGGCGGGCAGCAGCATCTGGATCGGTCCCCGCTCGCGCAGCTCCAGCACCGCGATCTCGAAGACCGCGATGCCCATCTCCGGACACGGCCGGTCGTCGTTGTCGTAGCGCTCGAGACACGCCTCGTCGATGCCCGCGAGCACGTTGCCGAGAACGCGCGGACGATTCAGCACGGTCCGATCGCCCTCCTGCGTGGTCACCCGTACCTTGTCCGGCTGACGCTCGGCGAAGACCTGCTGCGCCGTCCGGTCGGTCGGCCGCCACGACGCACACGCCGTGCAGGCCAGGACGAGTCCCAGGCACGCGATCGTGCGGTGCGCGGTACGTCGGAGTCGGGGGTTCGGGTGGTCGACCATGGTCTGTTCAACTCTTCGTTCTCGTGCGCGTCAGGCGAGCGAAGATGGGGCCGACGGTCGTTCCGGAACAAGCGGCAGCGCCGCGAAGCCGGCTCAGCGGGGCCGTCCGAACCCCTGGGGACTCCGGCCACGTAGGCTCTGTCGGAACCGTTCGGGGAGGGAGCGATGAAGAACTTCGTCATCCGGTTGTTCGTCAACGCGATCGCGCTGTCCGCCGCGGCGTGGATGATTCCGGGCATTGGCCTGACCGGCGACTTCGTGAACGTCCTCTTCGTGGCCTTCCTCTTCGGCCTGCTGAACGCGCTGCTCAAGCCGATCCTGATCGTGCTCTCGCTGCCGCTCCTCCTGCTCACGCTGGGCCTCTTCGCCTTCGTGGTGAACGGAGCGCTCCTGCTGATCACGGCCCGCCTCACGGAGCATCTGACGGTCTCCGGGCTCGGAGCGGCGATCCTGGGCAGCCTGGTGATCTCGCTCGTGACGTTGTTGCTGGGAGGCCTGCTCGACGAAGAGCGCTAGGGGCGCCCTCTCAGCGGTGATCGCCCCGCTCCGCCGACGCCGGCGCAAGGACGGCGCGAGCGTCGACGGGCACGACCCGATCCTCGTACACGAAGAGCGGGTTGATCTCGATCTCGTCGACGCCGTGGTTGGCGAGGATGCAGGCTCCCACGGCGACGGCCGTGGATGCGATCGCGTCGAGGTCGGCCGCGGGGCGGCCGCGCCAACTCCCGAGCAGCGGCCGGATCCGCAGCTCGTCGAGCATCGCACGGACGTCCTCCTCCCGCACCGGCAGGAGGCGGTGCGCAACGTCACGCAGCGCCTCCACCCACACGCCCCCCGCTCCGATCGACAGGACCGGCCCGAGGTCTGCGTCGCGGTACGCCCCGACGAGGAGCTCCGCCAGGGGAGGGGGCGCCATGGGGGTGACGAGCGCCGCGGGCGGGGCCGCGACTCCACCGCTCCGCTCCGCGTGCGCGAGCGCCTTGGAGCAGACGTCCTCGAATGCGGCCCGCGCCTGTTCCGCACCCCGAACGCCGAGCACGACGCCTCCGATGTCGGACTTATGCAGGACGTCCTCGGAAACGACCTTGACCGCGAGCGCGCCCCCGAGCTCCTCCGCCGCGCGAGCCGCCGCGGGCCCGTCCCGCACGAGCTGCCAGTTCGGGAAGGCGACCCCGTGAAACGCCAGCAGGGTGCGGGCTTCTGGCTCGGTCAACGTCGCCCGGCGCGAC
>JBFFWJ010000305.1:0-4962 GCA_041570315.1 Longimicrobiales bacterium
CCGCCCTTTCCGTCTCCCCCGAGCGCGAAGACGCCGAAGACGACGAAGAGGAGCGCGAAGCTCGCCATGGCCACCGTCGCGCCGATCACGAGGTGAACAGCCCCGCGAAGCCCATGAAGGCCAGCGAGAGGCTGCCGGCGAGGATGAGCACGAGCCCCATGCCCCGTGCCATCTGTGGGACGCTCGCGAGCTCGGCCTGCTCGCGGATCGACGCCATCAGGACGAGCGCGAGCGTCAGTCCGAGTCCTCCTCCCACGGCGTAGAACAGACCCTCGACGAAGCCGTAGCCGCGGTTGGTCTGGAAGATCGCCAGTCCGAGGATCGCGCAGTTCGTGGTGATGAGCGGGAGGAAGATCCCGAGCTCACGGAAGAGCGCCGGGCTCACCTTCTTGATCACGGTCTCCACGATCTGCACCAGCGACGCGATCACGACGATGAACGAGATCAGACGCAGGTACGGCGCGTAGGGCAGGACGAACGCGTTCAGGAACGACGCGACCATCGACGTGATCGTCAGGACGAAGATGTTGGCTCCACCCATGCGCAGCGCCGTGCTCACCCGCGCCGACACGCCCATGAAGGGACACAGCCCGAGGAAGAGCATCAGGGTGAAGTTGTTGACCAACATCGCCGAGATCAGGATCCAGAAGAGCTCGCCCATCACTCGGCTCCTCCCTCGCCCCGCCCCACCTCGACGGTGACCGCGTGCGGCCAGCGCCGCGGGCCCACCGGCGCCTGGCCGCGGCCCTCCCACCATCCGAAGGCCAGGAGGATGAAGCCGAGGGCGAAGAATCCGCCTGCAGGCAGGATCATCACCACCCAGGGCTCGAAGTCCGGGCCGAACAGCGGAAAGCCGAGGAAGGACCCGTAGCCGAGCACCTCGCGGAAGCCCCCCATCATCAGGAGGGCGATGACGAAGCCGAGGCCGGTCCCCGCGGCGTCCAGGATGGCCCGACCCACGGGCTGCTTGGACGCGAACGCCTCCTGTCGGCCGAGGATCATGCAGTTGACCACGATGAGCGCGATGAAGGCGCCGAGCGCCCGGTGGATCTCGGGCACCACGGCGTTCAGCACGAGGTCGGCGATCGTCACGAAGGTGGCGATCACGAGGATGTAGGCGCTGATGCGCACTTCCCTCGGGATCCACGACTTGCACGTGGACACGAGGACGGACGAGCCGACGAGGACGAAGAAGGTCGCGATCCCCATGGCGAGGCTGTTGGCCACCGTGTTCGTGACCGCGAGGGCCGGACAGAGCCCGAGGAGCTGGACCAGGACGGGGTTCTCCCGCCAGACGCCCCGGACGAAGACCTCCTGCGGTGTGGTGGTGCGCGGGCTCACGGAGTCCCTCCTCCCCGGCGCGCGGCGCGCGGCGACGGGCGGGCGGGCTCCTGGGGGACGTCGGCGCCCGCCTGCACGGACGAGCCCCAGTAGCGCCCGATGGGATCGGCGAGCGGCTCGAGCCGGTGGTTGATGATGTCGACGATGGCCTGCGACGAGATCGTCGCGCCGGTGATCATCGTGACCTCGTCGTCGGCCCCCGTGGCACGGCTCGCCTTCGCACCGACCAGCGGCGTCGCGACCCGGGCGAACTCCCGCAGGAAGGTCGAGTCCTTCTCGATCTTGTCGCCGAGCCCGGGCGTCTCCTTGCTCTCCAGCACCTTCATGCCGATGACCTCGCCGGTCGCCGGGTCGTAGCCGAAGATCAGCCGGATCACGTCCTGGAACCCGGGCTCCGCGCCCACGACCGCCACGCCCACGCGGCGACCGTCGCCGTCGTAGCCCACGTAGACGCGGTCGAGCCCCGAGGTGTCGCTGGCGGGCGCCGGGGTGTAGCCGGCTCCCTCCAGGAAGATCGTCTCGTAGCGCTCGGCCCCGCTCAGGACCTCCGTCACCGCCTCGGCCAGAACCGCGGCGCGCCACGCCTCGATGCGCGGGTTCGCCCACTGGAAGACGAGCACGATGACGAGGCCGGCGAGCGCCCCGGCGACGGCGAGCGTCCCCACGAGCCGAGCCGAGGAGCTCTCCAGCCGCACCGGCTGGGGTGGCGCCGGCGCCGCGGGTCCCGCCGCGTCGGGTGGGGCGTCGTCGGCGCGGGGCGGCGCGGCGGGAAGAGGACGCTCGCTCACGACGCGGCCACCTTCCGCCCCGTGCCGAACACGCGGGGCTGCGTCGCGCGGTCGATGAACGGGACCATCGCGTTCATCAGGAGGATGCCGTACATGACGCCCTCGGGCAGGCCTCCCCAGAGCCGGATCAGGACGACGAGCGCCCCGATGCCGGCCCCGAAGATCCAGCAGCCGGCGGCGGTCGTGGGCGAGGTGACCATGTCCGTGGCCATGTAGACCGCGCCCAGCACGAGGCCCCCGCTGAGGAGCATGAAGGCCGCGTCCGGATAGCGGTCCGGCGCCGCGACGTGCGCGATCTGCGAGAGCACCGCGACGGTCAGGAAGATCGAGACCGGGATCCGCCAGTTGAGATACCCCTTGAGGGCCAGGTACCCGCCTCCGAGCAGGATCGCGGCGGCGGCGGTCTCGCCGAGCGAGCCGCCGGTGGCGCCGAGGAGGAGGTCGAGCGTCCCGGTCGGGATCTGCTCGAACTTCATCAGCCCCAGCGGGGTCGCCCCGGTGAGGCCGGCGACCTGATCGGGGGAGAGGAGCGGAAGGGCGAGGTTGTCACCCCGGAGCTGCCACCAGCTCGCGACGGGCGCGGACCAGGTCGTCATGACCTCCGGAAAGGCGGCCTGCAGCATCGCCCGGCCCAGGAGCGCCGGGTTGAAGACGTTCTGGCCCAGCCCGCCGAAGACCGCCTTGCCCAGGCCGATCGCGACCACGCCGCCGACGAAGGCGATCCAGAGCGGGACCCCCGGGGGCAGCGTGAGGCCGAGGAGCAGCCCCGTGATCGCGGCGGACCCGTCCCGCAGGGTACCCGAGCCCACCGCGCGCTCCGTGAGGACGCAGGCGACGGTCGTCGTCGCGAGCACGAGGAGCGCGCTCGGCCCGAACCAGTAGACGGCGGCGGCCACGACGGGCGCGAGGCTCGCCACCACCGACCACATGATGCGCGGCGTGCTGTCGGGCCCCTTGATGTGGGGCGACGCCGTGAGCTCGAAGCGCCGCGTGTCCATCAGGCCGCCTTGCCGCCGCCCTCCACGGGCGAGGTCGGGGGCCCGGCCGCGGCGGCGGCCGCCTGCCGCTTCCGCAACGCGCTCTTGGAGAGGGCGAACATCTGCGACAGGGGGATGTTGGAGGGGCACACGTAGGAGCAGCACCCGCACAGCATGCAGTCGGCCAGGTGGGCCTCCTGCATCTCCTCGTAGCGGCCCGCCTGCGCCAGCAGACCGAGCTGCGACGGGTTCAGGAAGACCGGGCAGGCGTCGAGGCAGTGACCGCACTTGATGCAGGGATGGACCTGCTTGGGCTTGACCTCCCGCTCGGTGAGGACGACCACGCCCGTCGTGCCCTTCACGAGGGGCGTCCGCATGTCCGGCTGAGACGTCCCCATCATCGGGCCGCCGAAGACGATCTCGGCCGCGTCGTCGCTCACGCCCCCGCAGAACTCGAGCACGTCGCCGAGCATCGCGCCGACCGGCACGATCAGGTTCGAGGGCCGGAGCACGCCCGGCCCGCTCACGGTCACCACGCGCTCGATGAGCGGGAGCCCGGTCTCGAACACCTCGGCGATCGTCGCGATCGAGCCGACGTTCTGGACCACCGTGCCGACGTGCATGGGCAGCTTGCCCGAGGGCACCTCGCGCCCCGTCACCACCTGGATCAACATCTTCTCGGCGCCCTGCGGGTACTTCACGACGAGCGGCAGGACCGAGACGTCGAGGTCGGACGGGCGGGTGCTCTCGAGGGCCTCGATGGCGTCGGGCTTGTTTCTCTCCACGCCGATCACCGCGCGCTCCACCCCGAGGCACTGCATCATGATGCGCACCCCGAAGTGCACGCGCTCGGGGTACTCCACCATCGTGCGGTGGTCGGTGGTCAGGTACGGCTCGCACTCCGCTCCGTTCACCAGGAGCGAGTCGATGCGGTGCTCGGCGGGAGGAGCGAGCTTGACGTGGGTCGGGAAGGCCGCGCCACCGAGCCCGACCACGCCCGCCTCCTGGACGGCCGCGCGCACCTGGTCGGGGGTCAGCCCCTCCCAGAGCGGGACGCTGCGCGGCCGGGGGATCTGGGGGCTGAACGCCTCCACGTCGATGACGACCGTCTCGGCCATGGAGCCGTCGGGGTGCGGCCACCACTCGACGCCCGCCACGACCCCCGCCGCGGAGGCGTGAACCGGGACCGAGACGAAGCCGTCCGCCTCCGCGATCTTGTCTCCGCGCTCGACGCGGTCCCCCTTCCGGACCAGGCAGCGGGCCGGCTTGCCCGCGTGCTGCCGGAGCGGCAGCGCGACCCGCCGGGGGAACGGCATCCTCCGCACCGGCTCCCGCTCGGTGAGCGCCTTCGCGTCCGGCGGATGGACCCCGTGCCGGAACGTGCGGCCGAAGAGGATGCCGAGCATCGGTCCGGGGCGATACATCGGAAACAATCCCCTAGTTGAAGGGCTCGGCCCGGGCGATCCACTTCTCGAGGTCCTTTTCCTTCGGGTTCAGGGGATCGCCCGGGTGGATGATGCCGGCCGGGCAGCGTTCGGCCGCCTGCACGATCTGAGCGAAGGTGCCGGCGCGCGCGTCCGCGATGTACGCCTGCTTGTTCTCGTCGTAGACGAACAGCCGGCCGTTGAGGTTCGTGCACTCGTTGCAGGTCGTGCAGCGGGCGGTCTCGATCCAGAGCCCGTCGCCCCCGCTGTCGGGCTCGGCGCCATCGGCGCCATCGGGGGCGCCTTCGGGCGCTTGCGCCACGACCTGAGCCACCTCGGCAACCGGAGTGGCCGGGGCCCGGGCGGTCTGCGAGGCCGCGCTTGCGTCTCCCTCCGGGACAGCAGGCGTTTCCCGCGCCCGCTCCGCCTCCC
>JBFFWJ010000306.1:0-4930 GCA_041570315.1 Longimicrobiales bacterium
GCATGCAGGATCTTCTCCTGGAGCCGGGCCCCCTCCTGCTCCGTGAACTCGAGCCCGCGCCGGACGGCGTCGAACGCCTCGACGTAGGCGTCGGCCGGGAAGTCCTCCCCCTCGGCGTGCGCGAGGGCGCCGCGCAGGGCATCCAGCTCACGTTCCGCCTTCTCGAGCGCCCGGCGCAGCCTGTTGAGCGCCTTGCGCGCCTCCGACTCGGCCGTGTCCATCCGGGGATTCTGACGGCACCGCGGGGGCGGAGCAATGCCGGAACAGATCCGGCGCACGGGGTAAGCGACGGACTATGACCGATCGGTACGACATCGTCGTCGTGGGTGCGGGCCCGTGCGGGATCGCCGTGGGTGCGGCCGCCGCGAGGGCGGGGCTGTCGTGCGTCCTCTTCGACAAGGGATGTGTCACCAGCTCGCTGGTCGGCTACCCCTACTACATGACCTTCTTCAGCACGGCGGTCATGCTCGAGGTGGGCGAGGTCCCGTTCACCATCCCCGACGCCAAGCCCACGCGCCGCGAGGCGCTCGCCTACTACCGCAAGGTGGTCGAGCACTGGAGCCTCGACGTGCGGCAGTACGAGGAGGTCGTCGACGTCTCGGGCTCGTACGGCGACTACTCGGTGAGGACCGCTCGCCGCGACGGGACGGAGGCGGTGCACTCCGCGCTCGCCGTCGTGGTCGCGTCCGGGGGCTTCCACGAGCCGAACTACCTGGGGGTGCCCGGCGAGGATCTCCCCAAGGTCCGGCACTGGTACCACGAGCCGTATCCGTACTACGACCAGGACGTCCTCGTGGTCGGAGCCGGCAACTCCGCCGTCGAGTCGGCGCTCGAGCTGTTCCGCAACGGCGCCCGCGTCTCCATGGTGCACTTCCTCGACAAGATCGATCGCGGGGTGAAGCCGTGGGTCGTGCCGGACATCACCAACCGGTTGGAGCGTGGCGAGATCGCGGTGTACTGGCGGCACCGGGTCGCGCGCGTCGCGCCTCGGTCCGTCGTGCTGCGCTCCGAGGAGCGCGGTGGGGAGACGGAGATCCCCAACGACTTCGTCCTGGCGATGACCGGGTGGCGGGCCGACCACACGCTGCTGCTTCGGGCCGGGGTCGCGATCGACGCCGCGACCGAGATCCCCGCGCACGACGCCGAGACGATGGAGACCGACGTGCCGGGGTTGTACATCGCCGGCGTCATCGCCGCCGGCCAGGACGCCAACAAGATCTTCATCGAGAACGGGCGCCATCACGGCGGTCTCATCGTGGGCCACCTCCTCTCCCGGCCGTGAGCCTGCCCGACTGGGCCCGCGACGGCCGCGCCGGGTGGCGCTGGTCCGGCGCCGAGCGTCCCCCGTTCGCCGAGACCCCGGCCGACGGCCAGGAGTCCGTATGGGACTACCCGCGCCCACCGAGGCTCGAGGAGGACACGAGACGGATCGTCGTCCGGCTCGGCGGCACGGTCGTCGCCGACTCGACGCGGGCGATTCGCGTGCTCGAGACCGCCAGCCCCCCGACCTTCTACCTGCCGGCCGCAGACGTGCGCGTGGATCTCCTGCGGCCCGCGGCCGGCGTGAGCCACTGTGAGTGGAAGGGAGCGGCCGAGTACTGGACGGTGCGCACGCCCGAGGGCGACCGGGCGGAGCGGGCCGCCTGGAGCTACCCCGAGCCCTTCGAGGACGTAGCGGCCCTCCGCGGCCACCTGTCCTTCTATCCCGCGAAGCTCGCGTGCTTCGTCGAAGACGAGCGGGTACGGCCGCAGGCGGGCGGATTCTATGGCGGCTGGGTGACGTCGGAGATCGTCGGACCCTTCAAGGGTGAGCCCGGCTCGGGCGCCTGGTAGAGGCGCGGAAGAGCCGCTCCCGCGGCGGCGGACCGACTCCGCGGAGCAGCGGCCCGAGGCCCTCTCGGACCTTCTCGGTCTCCTGGGGACCTTCTCGGTCTCCTAGCGCGCCTCCCACTCGAGGCCGAGCTGCTGCGCCATGAAGGCCAGCTCCCGTGACCCGTCCTCGATGCGCAGGGACGTCGGGCGTCCCCTGCCCGCGGCGTGTCCGCCCAGCTCGTCGTACCAGAGCACGACCGGCAGGCCCGAGGCGGTCGCCGCCTGCAGCCGAGCCGCCATCTTGCGCGCCTGAAGGGGCGGCACCCGGGTGTCCAGGTCCCCGGTCGTCAGCATGACGGCCGGATAGTCGACCCCGTCCCGCACCGCCTGGTACGGCGAGTACACGCGGATCGCCTCGAAGTGGGACTCGATGCGCGCGTCCCCGTACTCGAGCAGAGCCGGCATGTTGTTCGTCTCCTGGAAGCTCCAGAAGCGGATCATGTCGAGATCGGGGTAGGTGCACAGGACCGCGCGGTACAGCTCCGGCCGCTGGGTCATCGCCGCCGCGACCAGGAGACCTCCGTTGCTCCCTCCGCTGATGCCCAGGCGCCCGGGCGAGGTGAAGCCCTCCGCGATCAGCGCCTCGGATGCCGCGATGAAGTCGTCGAAGACGTGCTGCTTGTTCTGGAGCATCCCGTCACGGTGCCACGTCTCGCCGTACTCGGCGCCGCCCCGCAGCGTGGCCACGGCCCACACCCCGCCGAGCTCGACCCACGCCAGGCGCGTGGCCGAAAAGCCGGGGCGCGTGCTCGAGTTGAATCCGCCGTAGCCGCTCAGGATCGTCGGGTGGCTGCCGTCCAGCTCGATCCCCGCCCGGTGCAGGACGTGCACGGGCGCCCGCACCCCGCCCGTCGACGAGAACCAGAGCTTGGTGACTTCGTAGCGGGACGCGTCCACCTCGATCTCCGGCTCCTCGTGCACGCTCCGCTCGCCGGACTCCGGATCGATCGCGTAGGTCGTGAGGGGCGAGAGGTACGCGCTCGCGCTGAGCAGGAGCGCTCCGTCGTCGCCTTCGCGCACGCTCACGGACGACCGGTCGGGCACAGCGAGCTCGCCCTCCGGGGCTCCGTCCATCGCGAGCACGCGGATCCGCTGGGCCACGTCCTCCAGGTAGGTCGCGTAGATGCGGCCGTCGATGAAGGCGTAGGACTCGAAGACGTCCTCCGCCTCGGGGATCAGCTCCTCCCAGTCGCCGAGCGCGGGACGCGCGGGGTCTACCACCATCAGACGGTAGTTCGGCGCTCCCCAATCGGTCCGCACGTAGATCCTGCCGTCTCGGAAGCGGTGCTGGAAGTGGGCGTCCACGCCCTCGACCATCGGCCGGATCGGACCGGCGCCGTCCTGGAGGAAGAGATCGTTGCGGGCCCAGCCGTGCTGCACCGTGAAGACGCGGTAGCGCCCCTCCGCGACGACGTCCATCCCGATGAACGCCGTCGGGCCATAGCCCTCCCCCCAGATCTCGGCGTCCCCGTCCGGGTCCGTGCCGAGCACGTGGCGCCGGATGCGCGGACCCTCGAAGCGCGAGCGGTGCGTGTACACGAAGGCCTCGCCCCCGTCCTCGAAGCCGACGCCGCCGTAGAGCGCGTTCGGGAGGCTGTCGGGCAGGTCGCGTCCGCGCTCGAGGTCGCGCACGCGGACGGAGATCTCGTCCGCCCCGCCCCTGCGGACCGAGTACAGCATCAGCGACCCGTCCTCGGAGAAGTCGATCGTCGCCAGGCTCGTCCGGTAGCTCGGGTCGAAGTCGGCCGGGTCCAGGACGACCTCGTAGCTCCCGTCGACGCTGGGCTCCTCGGCCTCCGCGTCTCCGTCGGCACCCGCGTCTGCGGGCGCCGGGCGTCGGTACAGGACGGAAGCCTCCTCGCCCTGCCGACGCATCGTGAAGTACTCGAAGTCCCCGGCGCGGCGGGTCGAGCCGACGTCGTCGCGGTCCGTCAGCTCCCGCAGTCGGGCCCGCAGATGCTCCCGAAGAGGGCTCTCGCCCACGACCGTCTCCGCGTGCTCGTTCTGGGCCGCGATCCACGCGCGCGTCTCGGCGGCGTCCTGGTCCTCCAGCCACCGGTAGTGGTCCACGATCTCGACCCCGTGCAGGACGTCGGTCACGGGATCGACCGGCGTCTCCGGGGGAGGTGGGTAGGGGCTCGGGCGGCAGGCGGCCGAGACCGCGAGCGTCGCCACCAGGACCGGGAGAAGGCGCGACGATCTCACGGGACCTCCGAGGGTGGAGCGGTTGCGTAGACGAGTTGGCTCACGCCGGGCTGACGGTCCGCGCCCATCGCCCGCCCGTCAAGGGCACGGCGCCGGATCCGCCGGCCGGAGCGGGGTTGTCGCGCCCACCGACTGGGACGTAGCATCCTTCTCGGGCTGGTCGAACCCGCTCAGGGAGATCCCATGCGTCGAGTCGGAACCGTTCTGCTGGCCCTCTGCACGCTCGTCGCTTGCGGCGTGCAGGAGGAGGTCGTGCTCGGGCCCGCCGACGGGCGCGACCTCCCCGGCGTGGACCTCGAGCGGGTCCGGGTGGGAGACGAGGCTCCCGACTTCACGCTGGTCTCGCTGGCCGGTCCGCCCGTGCGGCTCTCGAGCTTCCGCGGGGACAAGAACGTCGTGCTGGTGTTCTATCGGGGACACTGGTGACCGTACTGCGCCCAGCAGCTCGGTGAGCTGCACGGTCTCCTCTCGGAGGCGCAGAGAGCGGCAACGGAGCTGATCGCGCTCTCCTCGGACGATCCCGGAGACCTCCAGCGGATGGTCGACCGTGTCGCCGACGAGAGCGACGGGCTCACGATCGACTACACCCTGCTCTCCGACCCCGGCGCCGCGGTGATCAACCGCTACGGCCTCTACAACCAGGACGACCCGCGTGGACGCGCGATCCCGCACCCGACCACCTACGTGATCGACCGGGCCGGCGTCGTCCGCTGGAAGATGACGGAGGTCAACTACCGGATCCGCCCGGAGAACGCGGACATCCTGGCTGCCCTCGAGGAGCTTCGCGACTAGGGCCTGCAGCAGATGATGGTTGAGCATCGAGGGTGGCGCGGCGCCGCACCCGCCAAGGCGC
>JBFFWJ010000307.1:0-4925 GCA_041570315.1 Longimicrobiales bacterium
CCGTCCCAGTCAACCGACCTGTACAGCACCGGACGGGCAGTCTGGGCCCACTGCAGTTCCACCTGAGAGGAGTAGCTCGCCAAAGTACGAGCAGTGGCATCTAGTTCAGTCAGCTTGAGGCGAAGCCCCCTGTCGCGCAGCAACTGCACGCGACCCGTGCTGAGGAGCTCGTCGTAGGTGCGCAGACGAACTTCGATCGGAGTCGTGTTGAAGAGGTCTTCGACGAGTATGAGGAACGTATCTGCCGGTACGGTCGAGTAGGACAGTAGCTGGTCAGCTCTAGCGACCATTATCGAGTCCCGCCGCATCAAGTCGCGGAGGAGAGACTCCGCTCCCGCGACATCCTGTGCCAAGGACTCCAGCGCGACCGACTCAGATTTCCTGTCCTGAAGTCGGTCCCAACCGGCATCGAAGGCTAGGGCGACGAGCACACCCACAATGATGATCAGTAGTTCACCGAACAGCCGACCACCCATCAGCACTCCTCGCCCTTCGGGTTCTTCGGATGTCATCTGCCTCCGGCAGCATCGGGTTTCCGCCTAACGGACTTTATCGCATCAGGCCGGCCACCTCTCAGCCCGCCCCGTGCGCGCCTGATTCTGCACACCGCGGCAGCCTTCGCGCCAGACGGCTGTCCGAGTCGGACCGCCCCGCCCCGGCAATCCATGGACGCGAGGGTCTTATGCGGACGGCGCCCGGGGTCGGGGCTTGGCTCCTTATCTTGCCGAGCTAGTCGGGGATGGGAACCGAGTCGAGTGGGCTGCGAATGCCCATGCCGCCCCGGTTGAGCACGTGCGTGTAGATCATGGTGGTCTTCACGCTGCGGTGGCCGAGGAGCTCTTGGATGGTGCGGATGTCGTACCCGTCCTCGAGCAGGTGCGTGGCGAAGGAGTGCCGGAAGGTGTGGCAGGTGACGCGCTTGGCGATCCCGCTCGATCGGGCGGCTGCCTTCACCGCCCTCTGGACCGCCGTGGCGTGCAGAGGGGCCCGCCCCAGGGCCCCGGTGCCGGGATCGGGGCTCATCTTGGAAGCGGGAAAGACGAACTGCCACCCGAACTCGAACGCGGCGCGTGGAGACTTGGCGGCGTACCGACCGGGAAGCGTCACCCACCCGCCCCCCTGGGCCAGATCCCGCTCGTGCTGGGCGCGGCGGCGGACCAATTGGTCCTCGAGGCGCGCGCGGAGGGAGGCCGGGATGATCGAGACGCGATCTCGGCCTCCTTTGGCGACCCGGACGACCAGCTCCCGTCGCTCCAGGTCCAGGTCCTTCGTCCTGAGCCCGAGTCCCTCGCTCAGGCGCAGCCCCGCGCCGTAGAGCAGGCTCGCGATCAGCTGCTTCATGCCTCCCATCGAGCGAAGCACCAGCCCGACCTCTTCACGGGTGAGGACGACGGGCAGCTTTCGGGGCTGCTTGCCCCGAACCACGTCCTCGGCGACTCCGTCGATCGGAATCCCCAAGACCTCGCGGTAGAGAAAGAGAATCGCGGCCCTCGCCTGGGCCTGCGTGGACGCGCTCGCTTCGAGGTCCACGGCGAGGTGCGTGAGAAACTGATTCACCTCGGCCACACCCAGCCCGGAGGGATGCGTCGTGCCGTGGAAGCGGACGTAGCGGATCGTCCACGACCGGTAGGCCCTCTCGGTCCTGGGACTGTAGCGCCGCGCGCGCAGGGCGAGGGAAAGCTGCGCCAGCAGCTTGGGCGATCGGGCGTCGGAAACGCTCTCCATCCAGGACGAATCCTCCAGCCGTGGAAATCGGCGCTTGGCCTCGATCCTGGGCCCGAAGTCGTGACGGAGCGATGGTCGGAGGGGACGGCCGGGCGCCGTGGTCGCGCCTGGGCTCATTCCCCGACGTCGAGCCCGACGATCTGCGCGTCGATCTTCCCGCCGGCGACGGTGATCCTGGCGATGGTGACGGGCAGCCGGAACCGGCGATGTCCGGCGGCCCCAGGGTTGAGGTAGAGCACGCCGCCGCGCGTGTCGACCGCCGGGCGGTGGGTGTGACCGTACACGACCACGCGAAGGCCGGCCGCGGCGGGGTCGAGATCGAGGTGCTCGAGGTCGTGCAGGAGATAGGCGAGCAGCCTCGGGGACTCCGTCGCGTCCCGCTCCGCTGCCGCATCGTCCCGCTCTGCTGCCGCATCGCCCCGCTCCGCGGCCGCATCGCCCGACCGGGTCGCGGGCTGCCCATCCGCCGCGAGCAGGTCGACGACCTGGGTGGCGGGAAGCGCGCTCGCCAGCGCCCCGAAGTCCGTGTTGCCGCGCACGGCCCACACCGGTGCGATCCGGCGGAGCGCCTCGAGGATCTCCACGCGGCCGACGTCGCCGGCGTGCAGGATGAGGTCGCTGCCGGCGAGTGCGGCGAGCGCCTCCTCTCTCAGCAAGCCATGCGTGTCCGAGATGACGCCGATCGTGCGCACGGGCCCTCCTCTCATCGCCTCCGCGGCCGCCTCGCCCCGGCGTGCCCTGCACGGTGGCCGGCGGATCGCCGCGGCCCATGACCACCGACCTTTCGGCACGTTGCCGGCCGCGCTCGGGACGGACAGGTTGGGGGTCTGGCGCGTCCGGCGCCAACGGGCTGCCTCGCTCCCTGCTTCGGGCCGCGTGGCCGTCCGGAGGCACGGACGACCGATCCCTACGGAGCCTGATCGGGCCGACCCCCGGCCGCCGGCACCCGACCCGAGCGCGCACGCCCATGGAGCTTTCCTTCCACACCCTCGACGTCTTCACCGACCGCGTGTTCGGCGGCAACCCGCTCGGGATCTTCCCCGACGCGGCGCACCTCCCCACGGGGCTGATGCAGCGGATCGCGCGGGAGATGAACCTGTCGGAGTCGGTCTTTCTGGGGCCCCCGGAGACGCCCGCGGGCGCGGCGCGGGTGCGCATCTTCACGCCCGGCGTCGAGGTCCCCTTCGCGGGGCACCCGACGGTGGGAACGGCGATGTTCCTCGCCGGCACCAAGCTGGCCGGCGAGCCCGACGTGGCCGAGCGTGACGGCGTCGCGACGATCGTGCTCGAGGAGAACGTGGGCCCGGTGCCGGTCGACGTGCGCTTCGAGGGGGGCACGCCCGTCTTCGCGCGCTTCACGACGGCGCTCCTGCCCGAGCACCGCCCGTCACCCCTCGCCCCCTCCGAGCTGGCGGCGCTCGTGGGACTGGACGAGGCGGAGGTGTGCCCGGGCGGGATGCCCGCGGAGATGGTGTCGTGCGGGCTGCCCTACCACATCGTGCCGGTCGCCTCGATCGACGCGGTGCGGCGGGTGGCGCTCGACACCGCGCTCTGGCGCCAGATGCTGGCCGGCACGTGGGCCCATCACGTGTACGTGATCTGCCTCGGGGGCGAGGGCGAGGGCGTCGACGTGAGGGTGCGCATGTTCGCCCCGGGCTCGGGAGTGGACGAGGACCCGGCGACGGGCTCGGCGGCGGCGGCGCTCGGAGGCTACCTGGCCGAGCTCGACGGTGGCTCCGGCGGGACGCTGCGGTGGACGGTCGAGCAGGGCCTGGAGCTCGGCCGGCCGAGCATCCTGCACGTGGAGGCCGACCGCTCCGGCGGCAGGACCACGGCGGTGCGGGTCGGCGGCAACGCGGTCGCCGTGAGCCGGGGCACGATGTGGGTGCCCGAGGAGGGGCGGGAGTGAGGCGCCGGGCGTGAGACGCGGCACGCGGCGCGTCATCCTGGCCCTGGTCATCCTCCTGGCCCTGCTGGTGCTGGTGGGGCAGAAGGTGGCCACGCGGATCGCCGTGCCGATGTACAACCCCACCCCCGAGGCGATCGACGCGGCGCCGTCGGCCGAGGTGGAGCGCCTGCACGCGGGGCTGTTCGTCGCCGACCTGCACGGAGACGCGCTCCTGTGGGACCGCAACCTGCTGCGCCGCTCGACGGTCGGGCACCTCGACGTGCCGCGCATGACCGAGGGGCGCGTGGCGCTCCAGATGTTCACCGCCGTGACCAAGGCGCCGTTCGGCCTGAACATCGAGGGCAACGACGACGACTCCGACCAGGTCACGCTCGTCGCGACGCTATAGGCGGGGCCGCCGGCAACGTGGACGAGCCTGGACGACCGGGCGCTCCACCAGGCGCACAAGCTGCACGCGACGGCGGGGCGCTCCGCGGGCCGGCTCTCCGTGATCACCTCCCGTGCCGAGCTGGAGGCGGCGCTCGCGCGCAGGTCCCGCGACGACGCGGCGGTGGCGGGATTGCTCGGAATCGAGGGCGCGCACGCGCTCGAAGGCGACCTGGCCAACCTGGACCGCCTGTACGATGCCGGCTTCCGGATGATCGGCCTGGCCCACTTCTTCGACAACGAGGTCGGTGGCTCGGCCCACGGCCTCGCCAAGGGAGGGCTGACCGACTTCGGCAGGGCGGTGGTCCTGCGCATGCAGGAGCTGGGCGTCGCCATCGATCTCGCGCACGCTTCCCCGGAGCTGATCGACGACGTCCTCGAGCTGGCGAGCACTCCGCTGCTCGTGTCCCACACCGGGGTGAAAGCGACGTGCGACAACGCGCGTAACCTGGATGACGGGCAGCTGGCCCGGATCGCGGCGACGGGCGGGGTGCTCGGCATCGGCTTGTGGCCCGAAGCGGTGTGCGGACAGACCCCCGCCGCGTGGGCGCGCGCGGTCCGGCACGCCGCCGACGTCGCCGGCGTCGACCACGTCGGTCTGGGGTCGGACTGGGACGGAGCGGTCCCCACCATCGTCGATGCGTCCGGGACCGTGCACCTCACGGCTGCGCTCGTCGCGGAGGGATTCGACGCCGATGAGATCGAGCGGATCATGAGCGGGAACGTCGTTCGCGTGCTGCGCGAGACGCGGCCGATCGCGCCGGGTGCGGCGCGATGAGCGGGGCCGCGCGTCTCGGTGAGGCCGGCGCGCGGGACCGGCCGGCGCGGGGCCGGCCGGCGCGGGACCGGCCGGCGCGGGACCGGC
>JBFFWJ010000308.1:0-4920 GCA_041570315.1 Longimicrobiales bacterium
GCGGACGATTTCGCGCATGACCTGGTCGACGTCCCTCGCGTGGTCGATGCAGTTCTCGATCACGATCAGGTCTGCGCTGTCGGCTTCGCAAGGAAGGTCTTCCCCCATCCCGTCGCGATACTGCACGTCGGGATCACGCCACGACACCAGTCCCTCGTGCTCCGCATACGCGGAGGACAGCGGGTCCACGGCGATCCGTTCGACACCGGGGAAGAAAGCCGCGATGCCCACCGGCCCGCTCCCGATCTCGACCATCCGGGCGGTGCCGTCGGTCAGACGACCCAGCCCGATCGACCCGAGCCGCGAGCACAGCTGTTCCGTGCGCCATCTGTAGAACGCCAGGTCATTGGAGTCGGCGAGGTCATCGGCTCGGCTCAGCCAGTACCCGCGTTCGTACGCCTGCGCCTGCTGCCACCGCTCTGGTCTGACCATGTCCTGTCCTGGAGCCTGCTCGTGGAAACGGACGGCGCCAGCCGAGGGCCGGAGCGGTCCCGGGGTCCGCGCACGGGCCTAATATACCTCTTGGGCCGTCACTCGGGCGCATTTTCCCCTCGGGGAGGACCTCGGCCGACGCAGCCGCAGGATTCAACACCGGGCGTCCGTCGGCGTCGATCGCCTGCCCGTTCACCTCCAGGTATGGCGAGGGGAGACGTGTCGGCCCCGTTGCAGCTCGACGAGTCGCGCTGCGTGAGCTGCGGGCTGGGAGTTCCTTCACGTCTGCATCGATGACATGAGCCGGGTCCCCCACGCCGACCTTCTGCCCGACCAGAGAGGCGTCACGTATGCCACGTTTCTGGGGCGGACGGCGGCGTGGTTCAGCGCCCACGGTGTCATGCTCCTTCTGCGCCGTCTCGGAGCCGGCCGCATCCCTACCCGGCCCCACATGCCTGGCGACGTCTCGCTAAGGTCGTGGACAACGTCCCTCGTTGCGACATCCCGATCCACCGCGGAGCGTCGTGCAGGCCCGGGGACGCGGCGATCGCGACCGGTGCCGTGCTCGTGCCGAGGGACGACCAGCAGTAGCTTCCCGTCCACCGCCTCCGACGGGCACCCTCGTCGGACGCCCCCGACGCGTACGACGTGGACCCCATGCGGAATCCCAGACGAAGCGCTGCCGAGAAGCTCGCCTTGACCCAAGCCCTGTGCCTCGCGCTGGCCGCGTGCGCGGGGGAGGCCGACCCCGCCCCGAACATCATCTACATGCTCGCCGACGACCTCGGGTACGGGGAGCTCGGCGCCTACGGCCAGACGAAGATCCGCACGCCCAACCTCGACGCGCTGGCCACGCAGGGGATTCGGCTCACGCAGCACTACTCGGGAAGCCCCGTGTGCGCCCCGTCACGGGCCGCGCTCATGACGGGGCTTCATACGGGCCACGGCAAGATCCGCGACAACTTCGAGGTCGGCGGCTATCCCGACCCGGAGGAGCTGGGTCAGATGCCCCTCGACTCGGGCACGTTCACGATCGGCACGCTGTTGCGGGAGGCGGGCTACGCAACGGGCGCGATCGGGAAGTGGGGCCTGGGCGGCCGTGGCTCGCTGGGGCAGCCCCGCTACCAGGGCTTCGACTACTTCTTCGGGTATCTGGACCAGCAGCTCGCGCACAACTTCTACCCGACCCACCTGTGGCGGGACGGAGAGCGCGTCGAGCTCGCCAACGACTACTTCAGCCCGCACCAGCGGTTCGACGGCGACGATCCGGCCGACCCCGCGCAGTACCGGCAGTATCAGGGGGGCGAGTACTCGCTCGACGTGATGGCGGACGACGCCCTGCGCTTCCTCGAGGTGCACCGCGACGAGCCGTTCTTCCTCTATCTCCCCTTCACGATCCCGCATCTCGCGCTGCAGGTGCCCGACTCGTCCCTCGCGGAGTACGAGGGACGATTCGACGAGGAGCCCTACCTGGGCGACCGGTCGTACCTGCCGCACTACCGGCCGCTCTCGGCCTATGCGGCCATGATCACGCGCATGGACGCTCACATCGGCCGGATCCTCGACAAGCTCGACGAGCTCGGGCTCGCCGACAACACGCTCGTGATCTTCACGAGCGACAACGGCACCACCTACACCGGCGGGGTCGACGCCGCGTTCTTCGAGAGCACGGGGGGTTTGCGGGGACTCAAGGGGTCGGTCTACGAGGGGGGCATCCGGGTGCCGTTCATCGCTCGCTGGCCGGGCCGCATCGAGCCCGGCTCCGTCAGCCACCACGTGTCCGCGTTCTGGGACATGATGCCGACCTTCGCGGAGCTCGTCGGTGTCCCGGCCCCCGAGGGGATCGACGGCATCTCGCTGCTACCCGCTCTCGTAGGTGACCGAGCTCAGCCGGAGCACGACCACCTCTACTGGGAGTACCACGGGCTGTGGAACGGGGCTCAGGCGGTGCGGACGGGACGATGGAAGGGCGTGCGGTTGGGTGGGCACGACGACCCGGACGCCGCGATCGAGCTCTACGACCTCGAGAGCGACGCGGGCGAGGAGAGGGATCTCGCTGCGCAGAACCCGGATGTCGTGGCTCGCATCCGGCGGATCATGGGGTCGCGGACGGAGGCGGTCCTTGCGGACTGGAACTTCGCGCGGGATCCCTGAGCCGGCCCCCGTCACCCCACCTCGCGATCATGGCGATCCCCACCGAGGAGTCGGTCCAGCGCTTCCTCAAGCGCACCGCCCGCACCGACGAAGCGACGCTGTACCGGAACCTGGAGGCGGGCGTCTACGGAGCTCCGGGCTCCACGGGCCGCGCCGTCGCGGAGCGGGCGCTCGAGCTCCGCTTCGCGAGGAACGCGGAGGCGCTCCAGATCGCGACTCGCGAGGAGGCCGAGGAGTTGGTCCGGCGCGTCGAGCGCGCCGCGGGCGTCGCGGCCAAGGCGGCCTGGGTGGCGGTCGTCGCGGTCATCGTGGCGTTGCTCGCGCTCGCCCGGGTCGCGGGCGTGATCTGACGGTCGGCCGATCCGGGCGGGCGGGCGTCCGTGCCCGATGCGCGCTCAGCGATTCACACGGGTCGGCGTCAACCGGTTCACCCTCGAGCCGTCGCCGAGCTGCCCGCTCCCGTTCAGCCCCCAGCAGTACTCGACGCCACCCGCAGTGACGCCACAGGTCATGGCGCCTCCGGCCTGCAGCTCGCGGAAGGTGTGACCACCCTGCACGGGAACCGCCGAGATCCGGTTTTCGGTCGTCCCGTCGCCGAGCTGACCCTGCAGGTTCTGCCCCCAGCAGTAGGCTTGCCCCTGGGTCGTCAGCGCGCACGTGTGCACGGCCCCGGCCACGAGTCGTGCGGGCACGGACGGCAGACCCGTGACCTCGGCCGGCTGCGGCCGGTCGGTCACCGTGCCGTCTCCGAGCTGGCCGAAGGCGTTCGCTCCCCAGCACAGCACCCGCCCCTCGCTGATCCCGCACGTGTGCGCGCTCCCGGCAGCGAGCGTCTCGATCGACCCACGTACGAGCTTGGGCACCAGACGGTCGAGCCGACTTCCGTCTCCCAGCTGGCCCTGGCTGTTCAGACCCCAGCAGAAGGCGTTGCCGCTCGTCGTCAGCCCACATGTGTGATTCCAGCCCGCCGTGAGCGTCCGGAAGGTCATCCCTCCGCCCACGGTCCGCGGTCCCCGTTGATCGTTGCGCGAACCGTCCCCGAGCTGGCCGCTGAGGTTGAGGCCCCAGCAGGCGGGGATGCCTCCCCCGGCCAAGCCGCACGTGTGCGCGGCGCCGGCGGCCAAGGACGAGAAGCGAAGCTCCGTGCGGACGCGCACCGGCGTCGATCGGTCGGAGAGCGAACCGTCGCCGAGCTGGCCGCGCTCGTTGCCGCCCCAGCAGAACGCGATACCCTCCGGATCGAGCCCGCACACGTGGGACAGCCCGCTCGCGGCCGCCACGAAGCGGATCTCTCCCTCCGCGGACACCTGCCCGCGATCGCTGGCGCCCCGGCAGACCACGTTTCCCAGCTCGAGCTCGCACACGTGGCTGCCGCCCATGGCAAGGGTGCTCGGCCGGACGCTGACCGGTCCGACCTCGATGCCGGTCGAGGGAACGTCGCGAGGGGCGGGCGTGGTGCGGGGGGTCGCCAACGCCGTGAACACGACCTCCGCGGCGAGCTGGGGCACCGCCGCGGCCAGCTCCTGCGTTCCGTCCTCCATCCCGAGGCGCCAGAGCGCCGAGGCCCGTCCGAGCGAATCGGTCCGGACTTGCGAGGGCGCGGCCATCCCGTCGCCGGATCGCACCCGGAAGCTGATGACGACCCCGGGCACCGGGTTTCCGTTGGCGTCCGAGACGCGGATCGCCGGGCGCTCCGGGAGCAGCCCGCCCACGCCCGCCGTCTGCCCGTTGCCCGAGACCGCGGCGATGCTCGTCGGAGTTCCCGGGACGGCGTCCACCGCGATGCTGCCTTCCTGGATCTGCGAGCCGGCGACGCCGGCGACGACGAGCGTGCGACCCGGCCTTGAGGGGAGTCGAAGCGAAGTGCGTGCGACTCCATCCTCGTCGGTCCTGGCCTCGGTGCCCTCCAGCTCGCCTCCCCCTTCTTGGATACGGAACACGACCACCGTATCCGCGAGGGGCACACCCCCGGCGCCGCTCGCGCGCATGGAGACCGGGACGGCCGTGCCCACCGCGCCCGTGATCACCCCGGGCACCAGCGGCGTGACCGCCTCGGACAGCCCCCGCCCCGGGATCAGCGAGGGCATCATGGGTGGCAGCGCGGCGTCCTCGTCGATGCGTGTGGCCCCGGGAAGGCCCTCGAGGGCCACGTACCCGCCGGCGACCGCGAGCGCCATCACCAGCACGATGGCTGCGGACATCCACCCCCGGTCGGTCGGGGCCGGAGAGGAAGGCTCGGGGTCGCCCAGATCCCCCGCCGGTGGGGGCTGCTTCTGGTAGTCGGGATAGAGGATGACCCCTCTCGACCCGGCCGCGGCCTCGCCGCCGGGCTCA